>NZ_JBEHFR010000040.1:0-11812 GCF_040225635.1 Corynebacterium sp. KPL2830
ACATAGCCCGCCCACTCGGGTGGACAGGCTATGAATCTTCGGTGCCCTGGGGTGGAACTGCTAACAACGTAATGGGGCACGGCGCTCCCTCTGAGCCCTCCCTCAGGAAGGGAGGCAAGACGTTTGCTTAATTGATTATGGTTGGCTCAGCTCCCTGACGGTAAAGAGGCTCAGACTATGACTTTAAGTTACTATCTATATGCGTTACGATTGCGCTGCATTTGTAAAATTAAGATATGCGGTTAAACAAAATCTCTATTGGCGCTATTGCCCTGTCACTATTAGTTACTGGATGTAGCGATCAAGATAGTACTTCTCAAGAAGCAGATGGAAGCAATAGCTCTCTAGAGAATTTTGAACCCCGTCCGCCAGACTCCCCTATACTCGGAAACGTTTCTGACAACGGTCAGTGCGATCCGCAAATTGTGAGCATGGATAAGGAAAAAATACGCCGCATATTGTGTACAAAGGGCAACCTGGTGATGCCTTAACTATTAAGTACATGAGCGGAGAAAAAGTCCTACAAGAAGATAACTTTGAGTTATCTAGTACCACTACCAGTGTGCAGACTGGTGCAAATATTTATAACGGGGACTTGGATCACGTCCAAATTAATGCGCACGGGCGTGTAGGGACACCGGGGGAGTGTCGTATCGTAGTTAAGTAGTTTTCACAGATGAGCTTAACAGGCCCCATCTTGGACTATTGAGAGTAGAGCTGGTCGGCCTAGGCATCTATATTCTGTCTAGGCCGACCAGCTCTACTAGATCTTGGCTACTAGCAAAGAAACTTGGTTTGTAGGCGGGTTTCATCGTACGCCCCATACTCATCTACACGTGTGGTTGCGTTGATGCGACGAGCGAGGGCTCGTCTTCGTGATAGTGGTTCCCACGTGTAGAAGGTCCAAGGCGCTTCGTTGGATACAAGTACCACTTGGTTAAAGCGAGCTGTTTTGTTGGTGTAGCGAGCGGGAAGTGTCGTTGGCCAGATATCGAGGATATTAAGGAGCGTACTGAGGCGAATTTCTCCGTCGAACTCGTCCAAGATGAGCGTTTCTTCTCCCATATAGCCATCAAATGGGTTTTTATAATCAGTGACGCGGTAGTAGTTCGTATTGCCCAGTTCGACAGCAAGACTGGTCTTCCCTGTTCCGGGTGGTCCGTAGAGCCAGATGACCTCTATTTGGCGGGGTTTAGTGTGGCGGGAGCGGTCGCGGGCAGAGATGAGCTTTTCGACGAACAGCGTCATGTGCGCGGCTTCCGGGACTTGAAGGAAAACCTCGTCGGCAGAAAGCCCTTTTTCAAGGATTGCTTCGCGGACTATCTCAACATCTTTGCGGCGCCCCGTCTCGTCACAGTGACGAATTGTCCCGTGCTCTAACCTTGGTTCATCAATGATGCGGGTTTCTTTTTTGGTGACATAGTTAATGGCCTGTTGTATTGGACCACTGCGAGGCTCCAAATGAGCGCTTGGGAGTCTTCTTTTGAGCGTGGAAAACCTAATAGGGGATTGTCCGCCGTCGATAATTAGCTGCCAGTGGCGGTATCCGTCTTCTTCGCCTTCTTCGAGCTGGCCTAGATAGTTGTATGAGGCTAGTGCTTCTTCTATCTCCTTTCGAGTCATCTTCTCTGCCGATACTGTGGCCATCCATGACCGTGACTGCGTAGTCTTGCTACAACGTGTGCTACGCATTACTTCACCTGAATACCCTTTCTGAGCTGGTCTGATACATGTTACAGAGGCGCCGGGGTAACACTACGCCGGCACCTACCTGCTGCCGCGGCGGCATTCGCCGCCTTGCCACGTAGAGAACGTGCGGTCTGCGTGGAGCATTTAACTTTGACCGCCTATGCGGGTGACTTATGGGCTTCCTGTGCCCCTTATCGCTTTCGGTCGCTTACGTCTTCCGCTTCCGCGGCGCTCGTCCTTTGGCGACCTGGCCTGTGGCCAGCCGCGTCGTCCTCGCTTGCTGCAGCGTTCGACGTGCACTCCCTCCGCGCTCGGGGCACAGGAAGACAATAGTCATCTGTTGTGGCGTTCGAAGACGTGCACTTCGCGCCACACGCCATCTCCGTTGTCGATGACAATCCGCCGCGGCTTCAATCGGGACGGGTCGGGGTCCCCCGGCTCGGGTAGCCTGCCCATCACCAACCTTGAGTCGTCACCAGTGACCTGCCCGCAAACACGTACCGTCGCTAGGTCGCGAATAGACGTCGGAATCACGTCTGCACTCATTCGTTGGGTCGCAAGAACGGTGATTACTCCTGCTGAGCGGCCGCGCTGCACCAGATCACGCACCATCCGCACCCGCTCCTTAGCAGCATCTTTATCTGTTTTATCTTCGGATACTGCATCAAAAATCCGTTGGGACTCATCCAAAATGAGCACGCGAAGCGGGAGGCCTTGTGAATTCGTCCAGAAGTCGATTCCCTGCTCAAGGCGCTGAGTCATCTCATTTTGAGCTTCCTCGATAGCGCTAACTGCCCTTTCTAAGTCTTCAGCACCTTTCCCTTCAGCTATTTCCACGTCAGCGTGAGGCTTCAGAGCATCCTGAATCTGGTGTAAAAGTACTGTTTTTCCTGAGCCAGGTCGCGCGCCGACGACGACCCCGGATATGTCGCGTAGGGAAAACCCAGCAGGTTCACCCTCTTCAACGTCGACACCGATGATGACCTGTCCTGTTATAGGGTCATAGGAAGGACTTCCTTCTACAGTACTTCCGACGTGGTGAACGGCCCGTATGTGGGCGTAGCCGGAATCCACACTTATGCGCATCGCCTGGTGTACTACGGTGCTGAGCTCTTCAGCTAATCCTTCTCTCTGCCAGGCGGCTGTCTCGCCAGGGGAAATGCGAATGCGACCATCACGATGAACACCAGGGATAGTCAGACCGAAAAGTTCGCTGATTCGTTTCTTCTGACGCTGGATCTTTCCGGCGATAGGGAGTTTTCGATACCACCATTTCGACCACAGCCACGGCGCTAGAGCCTGCAGCGCGATAGCGGCGATAATGAACGCAGTTGCCCAAGGAAGGAGAGACATGACTATTTCTTGGAGTCCCTCCACGGCCTCGTTCAGAGGCGCTAGGAGATCTTCACTGTTAGAGGATCTCACCGCTGGTCTCCTCCACGCGCTCTATACCTGTGGCCTGCAGGAAAATGGTGCCGTCGATAGCACCGGCCATGAGTCCAGTAGCACGCACGTGGTCCCCTACAGAGACGTCCGGTCGCACTGGAGCCCAGACGGTGATCGGCTGACGGCGAACCTCGCGCTCTACGGCTCCATCTGCGCCCTCTGTCTCGCTCATGACGAGTGTGACCTGCATTTTCCAGGCCCTGCAGCCGGGAAAAGAGGGGCTTGTTTTGGGCGTGCCATCCCGCTCCTCGGGGTCGTCTGGCACGGAGCGCACGCGGACGCCCTCGAGCGCCTGGTAGACAGGCATCAGATAGGGTGGAACAATGAGATCAGACATTATTTGCTCGTATCTTTTCTACGTGTAAAAGAGTGTCAATCCAATCCTTTCGGGTCAGCCGGCAAGCACGGCCCGAAAGGATTTTTTCTTACCCCTTTGAGGCTACGCATTTACCTTCCACACCCGCAAGGGGGGTGGAGGTTGACGGGGGTAAGGAGCCTGTGTCATTCTGATATGTTAACCGTACGTCATGAAGTACCGCACGACGTACCATAATTATTGACGCATGCGACATTTATGCAGGTGACCCCCAAATATTCCTTTGCAGTTGAAAACTGTTTTCCCTGAAGGAAGAGGGAAATCCGTTGCTAAAAATTTCATCCGTAGTAGCGATGTCGACGCGACGCGGGGGTAATAGGATTATGGTGGAAACGTCCTGCGGTACCTGAAGATGCAAATCCAGATTCAATTTAGAGAGGGCTGGAGAGTTTTATGTACCCACTTTGGGGGTATATCCATGTCCTTCAAGAAGAGTGGGATTTATGAAAGTGCGCGGACAGGCACCCAAGTTTCATCTTCTCCCTTCGCGATGACCCGGAAATGTTCTATCCTGAGGTCCATCCAGCGAGGGCTGGTGATGATGTCGGATAGTGAATATCGCGCCCAGCATTTGGACTCTTTAGATTAAAACTGCGGGTTCCTGTTTCTCTGCAGTGAGTCCTCAAGAAGGACATTTTTAATCGTTCAACCACTGTCTTATGGCATATTGTAATTGGGGCGATAGCGGCAAAAATCTTATAGTCTATCCGCAACTCTTGTGGAACCTTAGCGTCCAGCAAGGGGCGCACGTGATTTTCTGCCCAGTAGATTCTTGAGCTTTCAGTTTTCCCAGCTAGGTCCAATGATACTAATTATTGGATTCCAGAAAGTGAGGGCTATAGCCCAGTTCTCTAATGCTCCCAAGGCCCCTCGCCAGGTTGATCCTTTGTTATAACCCTGATGATCGAGGTAATAAGCAAAAGTACCCAAGCAACGAATGTGGTTCTTTCTAATGAATAGTCGTCTGGATTATCAGTTATTTGATAATTTCCCCCAGATACGGTAGTTATCCAAACGGTTCGCGATAGAAAAATGAAGCCACCACGTAGAGTGAGAATTGCCATCACTATGGCACTTGCCAAGGTTCCTTCATCCTTGTAAACCATGATCCTCTGCAAAATAGAAAACAAGAATGGACAGCGCTAATACAATAAGAGCTCCGTTAATTACCAAATATATTTTGGTATGTGGTTCCATTGGAGAGGTGTTACAGCTGTCTGTCTTTGAGACTAGTACCTGTATCCCTTATCTAAAGGGAATGATTTTGTTATGCTCCTTGCCTTATCTCTTGTCTCGTGAACCATGGGAGTGTCGGTACCCTTTTATGATTAAGTAAACTAATCGCAAAAGGGTAAATTAATCATCTTTAGGCTCTTTTTTATAGCGAATGATTGAAATTAAAGTTGCGACAGCGATGGCTGTGAATCCAGCAACTCCGCCGCTTTCCCAGCTGATTATTTCAAAGTGAGCTAAAGCGGTTACGAGAAGGAGTCCTAGGACTGCAGATAGAACGATTCTCGTGTAAGAGTTCATTGACTATTGCCCCTTTGCTCCATTTTGGAAATTTAATCAACGCATGAGAAGGACATTTTAGATCCGCGAGGGTCAAGATCGCTTGGGATGTGTCCACTGTACCTTCTGTGTTCAACCTTTAGGCTTTTGTGATCAGGACACGAACCGTTGTCTCCCAGCCAAGCGCCTACAGCGCCACTGATTATTCCGGCGTCTTTTCCACCGATTGCTGCGCCAATAGCTCCTGCCAGAGCCCCCGAGCCCATTGTTTGTTCGGTGTGGTTCAGATAGAGATCGTATTCGTCAGGCTTCTTACCTATATCCGGATGGTCTATGCTTACGGCTGACGCAGATGGGGCGACAATGGTGGCACATGCCAAGGCTGTTGCAGTGGCAACTGCCTTAGCGCGCATCTTGTTGGACAACATAATTCTCAACTTTCTGGCGTGAACATTTTCTCCTTTACTACCAATAGCACATCTGTATATTTTTGTCTCGAGTCTGTGGTGTCTCCTAGGGTCGATAACTTTTGTGTATACGGAGAACAGGGGGATGGTGGCGGGATGAGCACATGCACTCAAGCAGTCGGATAATTAGTCTTTATATGCAGGTTGCTTCGACTACTCTCCAAGAAGCTTGAAGCACTATAGCGCAGGTGTGTGTTTGTCTGTAGGACTTTATGCTGTACGAATCAATGGAATGACCACTGTCTATTCCGACAATAGATGGTGAAAAATTTTATAAATCATCCACAAGATTGCAGGCTAGTGATGCCACGAGAAAATGGCGCTTTTAACCGAGAGCGGCAATGTACAGCAAAGAATAAAACTGTAAAACTGTAATATTGTATGTGCAATGACGCATTCACCTGGGAGAAATCATGATCATTACCGCCATTAACGCCAAAGGCGGCGTCGGCAAGACCACTACAACGATGTTTCTTGCCACGGTTTTCGCCCACCGAGGAAAGACCGTGACCGTAACCGACCTAGACCGGCAGGGCTCGGCACTGGAATGGTCTGAACGTGCAGAAGATGGAGGAAGCCCCTTGCCGTTTGAGGTTGAGCTGTCCATCCCCAAGCGCGTCGATAGGCAAGCAGCGCTCGTCGGAGACGATGAGTTCATGTTCATCGACGTGCCGCCAGGAGATGAGAACGCTATCGAAGCAGCAATCGCAGTCAGCGACTTCATCATTCTTCCGACCCGTTCTGCTGCTGCCGACCTCTCCCGAGTATGGGAGCTGCGCGACGCAGTCAACGGAACACCTCATGCAGTCTTACTGACGTTCGCCAGGAAAGGCACCAGCGCCCTTGACGCGGCACGAGAAGCGCTCGATGAAGAACACATGCCGCACTTTAAAACCGAAATCCCGCTACGCGAAGATATGCACCTAGCGTTCGGATACTGCCCAGGCCCAGACATGCACGGATACGACCACGTCGCCGACGAACTCATGGAGATGATGAAATGAGCACCAGCAAAGAACGCGCCAGAGCGCAGCAAGGCCCGCGAACCTCAACGAAAAAAGCCGCGAAGCTAACCCCAGCAGCCGAGAAGAAAACAGTGCGAAGCGCATTCCACCAACCCACAGGCCGCGACTACGTCAAGAAGATGACGATTGAAATCGACCGCGACCTTCACGCAGAACTTAAAGTCATCGCCGCCCAAAAAGGCGTGACCATCCGCGAGATTGTTAGCACCTACCTCGAAGAATACGTCCACAGTAATAAATAAAGGTTTACAGCAATACAGTAATACAGGTTTATGGCACCTGTATTACTGTATTGCTGTATCCCTGTTGCTCTGGATAATTCGCCACCGTATGCGTAAATCTGCGCACGCTTGTGGTCAGATCAGCGCAGCCGTATCGGTAAATCTGCGCAACCGCTTTCGTGGTATGCGTAAATCTGCGCACGCTATTTTTATGTGATGGTAAATCTGCGCACGAAATTTTTACGTATGGGTAAATATGCGCAGGCTGACCTGGGAAAAGTCCGCGTATGGGTAAATATGCGCAGACAGCCCTGTGCAGCTGAAACGCGGTTACGTATGTCTTGCCATATGTCTAGCCATACGTAACCGCAGGTAAAAGGTATATTTTTCGCGTGTCATGGCTAGTAAATAACACCGGTGTCATTTAGAGTCGGTGAAAGACAGTGAAAAACGAAGAAAGCCACCGGGCGGCAACCCGATGACTTTCGCTTATCACCCAGCACACACCTGGGAGAAAGCACAGCCATGAGTTTACAGGCTTACGCGCAGAACGCGCATATTAAAACACCGACCCGCGTCGAACCAGACCGCGGCGGTCTGGATAACACCCCAGCATCTGCCAGTGACCGCGACCTTTTACGCGAGCATCTAGGCCGCGATGTACTCCACGGTTCAGTCACACGAGACTTTAAAAAGGCCTATCGACGCAACGCTGACGGTACGAACTCGCCGCGTATGTATCGCTTCGAGACTGATGCTTTAGGACGGTGCGAGTACGCCATGCTCACCACCAAGCAGTACGCTGCCGTCCTGGTCGTAGACGTTGATCAAGTAGGTACCGCAGGCGGTGACCCCGCAGACTTAAACCCGTACGTCCGCGATGTGGTGCGCTCACTGATTACTCATAGCGTCGGGCCGGCCTGGGTGGGTATTAACCCAACTAACGGCAAAGCCCAGTTCATCTGGCTGATTGACCCCGTCTACGCTGACCGTAACGGTAAATCAGCGCAGATGAAGTTGCTGGCTGCGACTACACGTGTGCTGGGTGAGCTTTTAGACCATGACCCGCACTTTTCCCACCGTTTTAGCCGCAACCCGTTCTACACAGGCAAGGCCCCTACCGCTTATCGTTGGTATAGGCAGCACAACCGGGTGATGCGTCTTGGAGACTTGATAAAGCAGGTGAGGGATATGGCAGGAAACGACCAGTTCGACCCCACCCCACGTCAGCAGTTTAGCTCTGGCCGCGAACTCATTAACGCGGTCAAGACCCGCCGCGAGGAAGCCCAGGCGTTCAAAGCGCTTGCCCAGGACGTAGACGCAGAAATCGCCGGTGGACTCGACCAGTACGACCCGGAGTTAATCGACGGCGTGCGCGTTCTCTGGATTGTCCAAGGAACCGCCGCGCGCGACGAAACAGCCTTTAGACATGCGCTTAAGACTGGCCATCGTCTGCGCCAGCAAGGCCAACGTCTGACAGACGCAGCAATCATCGACGCCTATGAGCATGCCTACAACGTGGCGCACACACACGGCGGGGCCGGCCGCGACAACGAGATGCCGCCGATGCGCGACCGTCAGACTATGGCGCGTCGTGTGCGCGGGTATGTCACCCAATCCAAGAGTGAGGCCTACAGCGGCTCTAACGCGCCAGGTAAAGCCACGAGCAGCGAGCGCAAAGCACTCGCAACCATGGGGCGTAGGGGCGGCAAGAAATCAGCAGAGCGCTGGAAAACAGACCCTGAGGGTAAATATGCGCAAGAACAACGAGAAGCTTTAGCAGCAGCAAATAAGCGCCGGTCTGTTCAAGGCCAAAGCACTCGTGGACGCGTTCTGTCTATCTATGCTCAGACTCTTTTTGATACCGGAAGTGCCCCGACCGCACGGCAAATAGCCGAGGAAATTGGATGCGAACGAAGCACTGTAGCTCGGCATATTTCTGCCCTAAAGAAAGCTGGTCTGATACAGCCCTAGGGTGTGAATGCCGTAAGCAATATACGGTTCCCCTGCCGCTAGGCAGTTATATAAAACCTCACTTGAAGAAAACCTTGAGGGAGCAGGGTAGCTTATATGCTTTTAACATGACTTCCTCTGCTCTCCTAGACCGTGCAATGTGAACTAATTACTCTGCATAAGCCAGGCTTTTAGTTCCTCCTCTGCGCGCTTACAACCACCTGGGTAGTTTTCGTTCAGCTCGTCAGCCACGGAGTCAAAGATTTTCTTAGCGATAGCCTCAGCATGGTCAGGTTAAAGCTGCCCTCTTAAATCATTTAAGGGGGCAGAGAGAGTGGCATAAGGGCTGGGGCGTAAATAATAAGACCGCATGTCAGCGGAATATATTCGAGGAGTTGTCCCCAAAAACTGAGATTCAAGGACGACGTTTCCGAACACTAATGACGAGAGGTTTTTCTCTTCCATAGTCGGCAGTTTACGGAAAATAAGGTGTGTTAACTGCCGGCTTATTCGACTTGGTTACACGTTCCCCGTCCCGGAGCTGGGCGAGCAGACCCGGCAGCGGATTATCGACGCGGGCAAGAAGGTTCTTGCGGCGCGCGAGCTTCACTCGGAGCGTTCCCTCGCCGAGCACTATGCCCCGCTGGTCATGGCACCGGAATTAGTGAAGGCGCACGACGCGCTTGACAGGGAAGTGGACAAAGCATTTGGTGCTCCACGCAAGCTGACCACCGAACGTCAGCGCCAGGAGCTTCTGTTCGCCAATTACGCGAAACTCACCAACGACTAGCTCAATGCTTGTTCGAATAGGCCGCACTCATGTCGCGGGTGCGGTCTATTGTCGAGACCATGAGCTTCCTTACCGAGTACAACGAACCCCGCGACCTGAGCCTGATTGATACTTCTCCCGCCAAGCTGGAGGGGGATTGCTACGAAGTGGCCAGCGCTTTGCGCGCCGCCGCTCGCTTTCTCGAAGTCCTCAACCAACTACCGGGCACTCCCGCAGTGCGTGACTGGCAAGGCGACGCAGATGAGCTAATAAACATTGCGGAGGCGCTTACCGATGACGCCGCAGAGTTTTTCAGCGACCAAGACTCGCAACAAAACTAACGTCCGGTTCCTGTTGCGGAACCACGTCGCGTGGTTATGCTCTTGGTTAGTCAGTAGTGCTGGCAAGGGGGCTTAACTTATTTACCCCCCGAGAAGCTCTACTTGCCCCGCTGGCAAGAACGCCGCCCTGCCTTCCCCGGAGATCGGGCGGCGTTCGCAATTGTCCATCACGGCTCCTTAACGCTTGGCTCTTTAGTGCTGCCGCGAAAGTCGCGTGTGCGACTTTCTTGCCCCGCGTGATTGTCACGTCCTGGCGCTCGCAGTTATTGCTAGCGGTTGCCTGACACAACCAGAGACACCGAATTGCCGGCTACTTTTCTGCGCTGACCACGCTTTACGAGCGCTAAGCGCTCTAGGTCTATGGGACATTTACGTGGAACACGTTCCCCGTACCAGAACTGGATGAGAAGACGCGAGAGCGGATCATCAAGGCAGGACAGAAAGTACTAGACGCTCGCGCCCTGCACCCGGATCGCTCACTCGCGGAGCACTACAACCCACTCGCCATGGCACCAGAATTAGTGAAGGAGCACGACGTGCTTGATAGGGAAGTCGATAAAGCAATGGGAGCACCTCGCAAGCTCACTTCGGAGCGCCAACGCCAGGAGCTGCTATTTGCCAACTATGCGAAACTCACCAACAACTAGCTCAACGCCTGTCGAATAGGCCGCACTCATGTCGCGGGTGCGGTCTATTGTCGAGACCATGAGCTTCACTAGAAGTGAAATTGAAATCATTCATGATGGCACAACTTCCATAGGCAGCGCGGAGTTTCGGGCCGGGCCGCATTAGTCCAGCATTTGAAAGTGAAATCGGGGTCGGAAACCTCAAGATTGGAGAATAGATAATGCTTCTCGAAACCTACACGGCATTGCTCGAAGACTATGTAAAGACTGGCGGCAATGGTAAATCCTTGGTCTACGCAAGGAAGACTGGATTTGATTCACGTGAAGCCGCATGGGAGTGGGTCATTCAGGCTGTAGAAAACCTTTGGGACGGCTCGCGGGTTGCAGGTAGCGTAAACAGCTATTCCAAGAAGGACCTCAAGGAATCCGATCCTGCTATTCGGGCGATGGATTTTGCCGTCCAGGAGAAGGACGATCCGGCTCGCGGGCTTTGCCTTGCAATCACGATAAACGAAGAAGCGTCATATGCGAATGATGCAAACTTCCCTAATGTACTCTTCACAGATCCCCTCGCTCCTGAGAATCGCGGCAAGGGCTTAGACAGTCCAAAGGAATCTCACACTAACCGCATCAAGGGGATCGACAAGGCAGCCATGGTGTGCTCCATTATCCTGCCCATTTTTCTTGGAATATGTGCATGTTTTGCATACAGCAACATCAAAAATATCTTCTGGACTCTCTTGATTCTTGTTTTCTTCATACCCATCTCTGCAGTTGCCTTCATGTGTTATCGCCTAAAAGGCGACGAGCCTGGGAAGCAGTTACCCAAGGAAGCGAATATGAAGCTAATGGAAGCCGGATTGGGCGCTCTCATTGGAATGATATTGATCGGACTTGCGAATGACCCCAAAGCGCAGGTCACTTCCATGGGAGTAGCGCTTATCATTGTGACGTTGCCGATAAAATGTCTGACCGCAGTATGGGAATTCTATTACGGGTCGGATGCAGCGCAGGAGTAAAACAATCACGTCGTGATGTACAGGGTTAGAGCCTGGCTTCTTTTCGCGCGTGCGTATCCGCCAGGTGCTCCCCAAGACCGTGAGGCTTGGGTGAAAAGGCCCGCCGAACCTGGGACTACGGTCGTTAAGCAATAAAGCTGAGCTTAACCAAGAGATACGCACACATGCCGCCGGGGCTACAGAAGTAATGACTGTAGCCACGTATAAGCGACCGACGTCCTGACCGACGGAAGAGTCGAAGAGTCTATTTTCCTTGTATACGTGCCTTTTCTTATCGCTGTTTTCAGCGACAAGGGGGGTGTTCCTATATAGGTTGTCAACTCCGTGGGTGAGGTTGCTGGGGGTATGAAGGGTTTCTGCTTCACGCT
>NZ_JBEHFR010000041.1:0-11383 GCF_040225635.1 Corynebacterium sp. KPL2830
GTCGTGCCACACTAGTCATTCTGGCTTATCTCCTTATGCAGGTTGGGAACCTACACACAAACCATTAGACACTCTCATGCATTAGGCAACAGCCCTGGAATCTGGTAGTACGTGTTGGCCAGTGCCGTCGGTGTTAGAACTTAACCTAAAATTTTGACTAGAACGAATGCACCGCCGCAGCATCGAGGGCATACCGGTACACCGTAATGATTGGGAAAAGTCAAGTCTCATCTACCTCACCGGTTAAGAGATGGTGGGTCGATCGCATATGGAAATCGCGAAAATAGGCTGCACTACTAAACCTTATGACCTCCGAATATAGATTGAATCTCGTCATCGGCATGCGCGAACGGAATCCGTTCCTGTTCGATGCGTAGCTTGCCTTCGGTGAAAAGGTGGCGATAGGCGCGCTGCTCTTCGGTGGTGAGGTGGCTAAGTGCTGCGGAGCCGTCGCCGGGATCGGGGACCGCGAGGTGGCGGAACGCGGTGACGGTGGCGGTATCCATGAGCAGGGACTCCGTGTGGGGAAAGTGGGCGCGCACGCCGTTGAGGATGCTGAAGCCGGCGGCGTCAAGGTCGCCCCAGTAGGTGATTTCGGCATCGTGGAGCCAGGCAAGGGCGTGAAGTTGGCGGGCGGCATGGCCGGCGCCGAGGATGGCGATGGTGGGTGGGGCGGCATCGGAAAGCAGGGGCAGGGCTAGGAAGGTCTGCTTGTTTTCTACGATGAGAACGCGCGGGGGAGCGGCGGGAAAGAGCTGTGCAGCCTGGGAAAGGGGAACCTCGATATCGGACAGCGCTGGGGCGTGGTTGAGGTAGCGCAGACGCAGGCGAGCATCGGTGCGGCGCAGCCCCAAATCCGTGATGCCGAAGGGAGATAGCAGCGCGAGTAAAATGCGGCGGTGGGTGCCTATCCATTTGCCGTCTACTCCTTCAACTGGGACGGCGCGCTCCCACTCGCCGGAATTTGGATGGGCGCGCAGCCAGGTCAAGCATGGCTTTAAGCAGCGCAGATCGTATGCGCTTAGGTCCTTCCACTGGGCATAGGTGCGGTACGCGGCGTCGGCGAATGCAGGCGAGTTGGGGAAGATCGCGGCGATGTCGTGTGCGCATTGTTGCGCGCGGGAGTATTCGGCGCTGAGGCCTGCGGCCGCGGCGATGCGGGGCGCACCGGTAAGGACCGCGCGGGTGGGAACGGAATTGGTGCCTAGGCCCGTGCGGGACCAATTGCGCTGTTCGTAGTGGATCTCTTCTTGGTGCGGCCAGCGCTGCCAGGCGCGGATGAACTCCTGGGTGGTGGCGACATTGCGCGCGGCGTTGGCGGCCGTGGGCGGGTGCAGCGGCCAATCGATATTCAGAGAATCCGGGGCGGCTAAGGCCTCCGCAAAGTGGTTGTGCAGGTATTTTGCCGCATGTGTGTGCAGGTCACTAGGCATCCGCATTGGGGGACTCCTGGGATTCCTGGGGATAGGAGGTGGCATCGATAAGCGAATAGCCCGTACGCGCCTGCGGGCGGCCCTGGATAATGGGCTCGTCGTAATTGACCACGATGGTGCCATCCACGTACGGCGATAGCGTCTGGATGAGTTTGAATGGCGTTGCCAAAATCATGTGGAAACCAAAGGATGCAAACACGGACATGGCGGTGCGAGTAAAGGCTGGGTCGGCGCGATCAAAGGCCTCATCCAAAATGATGGAACCGTAGGTGGGAACGTCCTGGTCTGGTTCCGCCAGGCGGAAGCGCAGCGCCGCAGCCAAGCAGAAGAACACCAGCTTTTGGGCCTGGCCGCCGGAAAGAGAGGCGGAATCCTGATAAGTATTCGCGGTCGTGCCATCGGGGTAGCACTCGCGGCCGATGAAGCTGACGTGCTTGCGGGTATCCAGAACCAGGTTGCGCCACCGAATATCCTCCGGCTCAGACGAACCCAAGCGGCTGAGAATCTTGTCTAGGGCGTGGTAGCGCGCTACCGCAGCTTCGGGCTCATCGGCGCTAATCTCCGCCAGGCTATGGGACGTTGCGGCATCGAGATCCCGCTGGAAATCTTGCACCACCTGGCCCCGGGCATCTTTCACATCAATGCGCAGGGTGCGGTCCCCATTGAAGGGCGTGCGCTCCAGGGACTTATTAATAAACTCCATGCGCTGTTCGATATCGCTACGGGCATGGCGAAGGGAGGAGGCGAGGTGCGATAGGTTTTGCACCGTCGTGCCATTGAGCAGCTCCAAGAACTGAGCGCGAAAATCCGCCAAGCGGTCCGCGCGCAGGAACTTCAGCTTCTCCATGCCCTCGCCGGCGAAGCTGGCCTGTGGCTCCAAATCCGCGGCTTCCGCCGGCCACTGCGATAGGTACTTGTGCAGGACGGAGACGATCTTGGCATTCGTCTCCTCGATGCGGCGCGCGGCCCTACGCGCGGTTTCTTGCAGGCTGGCCTGCACTTCATCGCGCCGGGCATCGATGTCATCGATGGTGAGTTTTCTTCTTCCTTTGTGCAGGGCCTCTTCGACCGCCTTGGCGATGCCCTGATCCGCCACCGTGGGCACTGTTCCGATGCTTTGGCGCCGCTGGGTGGAGCGGTTCAGCTCGCCCTCCACGTTGCCGAGGTGTTTTTGTGCTTCGATCAGTTGGGCGCGGGCGGCGGTGAGCTTTTCCTTTGCCTGCTCGTGCGCTGTGGCTAAGGCCTGCGCCTCTGGGGAGGAAGCTAAAGAATCGTACTGTTTTTGCAAATCGCGTTTGCGCGCCTCAGCGGAAGCGGTATCAATATCCTGGAACTTAGTCTCTAGTACGCGCTGCGCTTTATCGCGCTGCGTGCGCAGAATATCCATCTTCCGGTTGAGCTCGTGAACCTGTTTGGCCATGGCACGAGCAGTGGCTTTCGCTTCATTCAATTGGAAACGCAGGAGCTCAATCTTGGCGGTATTGGTGGAACCTACTCGGTACCACCGCGTGCCTTTAAAACGCGTGCGATCATCCTTGATAAAGCGCGTCGAGCCATCCTTGTCCTTGGGCCGGCTTTCCAAGCCATCGCGCGTGACGGCTGGGGTCTTGGTTACCTGTTCGAGCGCGGCCACCGAGTTGACGCATTCGTAGTTAAAACGGCTCGAAATATGGTGGCGCACCCACTGCGCCATGGGGTGATCCTGGAACTCTAATTTGTGGATGAGCTGTTGCGGGCTGCGCGCAGGCGCAGGCGCCGGTGCAAACTCCGGGATAGTGCGGTACTCGAGCCGGGTACCCACATTGCGAGA
The DNA here is from genome assembly GCF_040225635.1 of Corynebacterium sp. KPL2830. Taxonomy (NCBI): domain Bacteria; kingdom Bacillati; phylum Actinomycetota; class Actinomycetes; order Mycobacteriales; family Corynebacteriaceae; genus Corynebacterium; species Corynebacterium sp. KPL2830. The sequence continues at coordinate 3,244 of NZ_JBEHFR010000041.1, forward strand.
ATTGACCCACTGGTTAATGGCTTCCCGCGCGGTTTCTGGAACGAGCAGGGTGGCGGCGAATCCGTGCAGCAATTTTTGGATCACCGGTTCCCACTCGGCCTGCTGCGGGGTAATATCCAGTAGCTCGCCAGCGAAGGGAAGCTCCGATTCGGCATAGCCGGTATCCCGCGCGAGTTGGGTGCGCAGCTCCACAAGGGCTTTATCGATATTGGTGCGCCGCGAGCTAAATGAGTGCAGCTCACTTTCTAAGGACGCGGATGCTGTCGCGGCATCGCGGGCGGCCACTCCGGCTTCTTGCTGCTGCTCAGTAAGCTGGGCCGAGTCGGCCTCGAAGTCCGCGATGCGCAGGCGGGCATTTGCTTGCAGCTCGGCGAAGCCGTGCGGGTTGAGCTCAAAGTGATCGGTCCACTGGTCGGCGGCAGCGGCAAGGTGGTGGAACTCCTTGGAGCGGTGCTCAATTTCCTTCTCTGCGGTTTCAATTTTGGCTTCTAGGGCGGCCAGCTCGCCGGCACTGAGCTGGGAGACGGCTACGGCGGCGCGGCGCTCGGCATCGTCAAGGTGCGTGACCTCTGCTTCGAGCGCCTCGGCCGCAGAGTGCGCCTCTGCCTGCTGGGCGGTCAGCGCGCGGATGCGATAGTCCAGTTCTTCTGCTACCAAGCGGGCGCGCACCGCCGGCAGCGCCTCATTCATCGCCTCGGCCTTGTGCTTATCCGCTTCTGCGGTGGTGCGCTGGGAGTGTAATTGGGGCAGGGGTGCCAGCGTCTCAATCTGGGCCTTGACGTCTTCTACCCGCAGGTATGCCTGGCGCAGATCCTCAAATTGCTCCACCGACTCCTCCGCCCGCTCGAAGGTAGACGGCGTATCCAGCATATAGTCCCGGAAGAGCTGGTCCAGGCTGGATAGAGACTTGGCAGACTGCGTGCGGTGCAGCAGGACCTGCCCCTGCTCGCTCTTGATGCCCAGGCGTTTGCGGAAGCGATCCGCAAACGTGGTGTACGTCGGCGTAAATGACGCACCAGGCCCCTTGTACATGGCCTTAATCTTGCGGGTATCCAGGCTGCGGGTGAGTAGGGGGCTGAGCTTATCGATGTCCTCATCTCCCTGCACCACCCCATAGAGCCGTTTAATTTGGCTCACCGAATTTTCACCGCCGTTAAGGCGGAAGATGGCGATGAGGGTGTGCTGCGTGCCAGTACCATTATCGTAGGTCAACGCCACCACCGAGTTAGTTGCGCCCTCACGCAAATACTCCGGGGCGATTTCACCCGTGTGCGCATTTTCTTGCTGCCGCCATGCCCCGCGAATATAGGAGACGAGGTTGCGCCCATTATTGCGCCCGAGGTCCTGCTGCGATGCCGCGTTGAACTTGAGGTCCTTTTGCGGCACCAATACCGCTGACATCGCATCAAGCAGCGTGGACTTACCCGAACCGGATCCGCCGGTGATGAGGAAGCCCTTGCGTGCTACCGGAATGGAAAAGTAGCCGTGAAAAGTGCCCCAGTTAATAAGCTGGATACGGCTGATACGGAATTGGCCTGGATACAGGTTAGTCATCGGAAGCTTCCTCCTGGTCGCCCTCGGCTTCTGCGAGGCGGGCGTATTCATCCCGGATGGCGGTGACCGTGGCGGCATCGAAAAGCTGGCGCAAGACGGGTGAAACCTCGTAGCGCCCCTCTGTCTCGGTGGCGCTGAGCAGCGAGTATTCATTGCGGATGCGTTTAATCGCCGCATTGAAGCGGTTATTGAACCCGGCTTCATCGCGGTTATCAACCGCGCGGACGTAGCCAATGCCCTCCCGGAGATCTTCTACATCCACAATCACGCGTTCACCGGGCAACGCCAAACCAAGTTCCTGGCGCAGGTTCAGCAGGATGGCGGTATCGATGTGCTTGAGCTTATCCGTGCGCAGCACCTGCGGAATGGGCAGCGTTTCCTCTTCTACCATCCGGGTAAACGCAAACCCTTCCGCTTCATCGACCACCAGCTCGAGGAATACCTCATGCAGGCGGGCGCGCAGATTGTCTTCGTCCGAGATGATGGCGGACCATAAGACAGGTTCCTTGTGCGCACGCACCAGAGGACCTTTCAAAAGCTGCACCAAGGCGCGGCGCGAGTTATAAGTCAGCGATCCTTTATCGCTTTCCCACAGCGGGGGTTCATGCGCGGAATCGACGCGGTGGTTATCAGTAGCGGTCACTACAACTCCTCAACGGTGGTGCTATCGAAATACATAGTAGGGATATACGCCGCGCGAATGGTCCCATCTTCTTCGGTCCAAGTGACCTTTTCATGGGCATCATGCAAAGCCGGTAGCGGGTGCTGGTCTGCAATGTGTACCAAACCCACGACGCTGGCTAGGCCCTGCGTGGGCGGGTACGCCTGTAATACCTGGCCAATCGTGCACGGGCCCGCCTTGCCGACGGCCCCGCGAATCGCCCCATGCAGTTCCTCAAAGTCAATCTCTGACTCGCGCACTAACTCATACAACGCCTCCGCATTCTCTTGGCCTGGCTGGAAGGCCTCCGGTGCTTCCTCCACGACCTCGCGTCCTGGGTTGGCTAAGTGTATGCGCGATACGGAATGAATGGACATGCCGATGCGCTGCAGGGGCGTTTCCATGCGGTGAAAGGCTTTCAACTCCGATGCCTGCGCTGCATCAATGGCCATGCCTCGCGCTTCACGCAGTAGCTCAATCATGCGGCGGTCTTCGGCAAATTGTTCTGAAGAGACATAGTTGCGCAAGCTGCGCGCCAGGCCAGTCATCGTTTGATTGACCTCGAAGCTCGTTTCTTCCATATCGCGGAAGAGATTCCGCAGCTGCCGCCGGTTTTCTGGCGCTAGCACTTGGCCAACGTCGCTTTCTAGGACCTGCTTAATCCACTGGTCCAGCCACGCGCTGCGTTCTCTATCCATGAGGTAGGAATAGAATCCGCGAAAGCTACGCCCCGCGTCCGATTCAGCGATGTGGTCTACACCGCTGAAGATTTCCTCGAGCACCTCGCCGCGGTATCCTTCTGGATCCAACAGCTGCCGGCGTAGCCTGTGATTGAGGGCTTCGAGTTCATGGCGTACCCTGGCGAAATCGCTTGGCACCGCCATGGCCATGTTCAGCACGTCTTGGACCCGCTCCTGCGTCTCTGCCGCAGTCAGCCTTTCAAACTGCCCTAAATGAGCCTTTTCAATTTCGCGGTCAATGCGGTCCCGCTCCGCCTCTAAGCTGGCGACGCGGCTCGAAATATCCTCATTCGTATCCCGCGCCAAGCGCTGTAGCGCCGAGCCGATAGATTCCACGCGCGATGCCGTGACCGTAGTAACCGGCGTTTCCCAACGCTCAACGGCTTCGAGCGCGGACAGTGCTTCCTCGCTCGGTTCCAACGTTTCCCCGCGCGAGCTCTTGCCAGACTTTCGGACTAGCCAACCAGCTTTTACCCAGTCATTGCAATAACTTTGCGGTGTGCGCGGCATCGAGAATTTACTGGCAAGCACCTCGAAATCGGTGACCATCAGCTCATATACCTCCGCCGCTGGCCGCGCCCGAGTGCCGCGGGGGAAGTACTCAGCAATCAGCGCCAAAATCACCGGAGCATTATCGGCCGCCAGCAGCCGCACTGCGGCGGAATCATGTAATAACCGCCGCAGTGAAAGGGCGCGAGCTTCAACAGACATGATTCGATTTTGCCAGCTACGTCGGACACGTGCAGCGTAGTTTGACTCACTTATTCGAATCAGTGGATTCGCCCGCGCATGGTGGCCCTTGCGGGCCGAGAACTAAGGGACTGTATTAGTCCTTATTAGTCCTTATTAGTCCTGCGCAACGGTGACGTTGACGTCAATATTGCCGCGGGTGGCATTGGAGTAGGGGCAGACCTGGTGGGCGGCATCGGCAAGCGCTTGTGCCTTGTCGTGCTCCTGTGCGGGGATGATGACCTCGAGCTCAACTGCGAGCTTGAAGCCTTCGCCCTCCTTGCCAATGGACACGCGGGCGCCCACGGAGGAATCGCCCAACTCAGCCTTCTCGCTGCGGGCTACCGCCTGCAGGGCGGAGTGGAAGCAAGCGGCGTAACCAGCGGCGAAGAGCTGCTCCGGGTTGGCGCCATTGCCATCGCCGCCCATTTCCTTCGGGGTGGCCATCTTGAAGTCAAGGTCAGAATTTTGGACCACGGCGCGGCCATCGCGGCCTGCCCCGGTAGCGAGTGCTTCAGTGGTGTAGAGGGGATCCATGATTACTCCTTTTCTAAAGTAGTTTTCGTACCAGTAGTAAGTACAGCCGCCGATTGTACTCAGAATTATCACCGGCGTTTTTCGAGGTCAGTGACCTAAGAAGTGAAAGGACGCGCTAGGAAAAGGCGGTACGGCTCAAGTGAGTGTTGCGGGCCTACTCAACCCGCGCCGGGGGATTGGGCGCTCCTTCTGGCGGAAGTACCTTGGGGTAGCGCTTGGATTGGCTGGATTTCCCAGCACTCTCGGCAGTACCGCCAGTGGTGGGCGCAGTGGCGCCGACTACTTCGGCTGTCTTTGCCGGAGAAGGTCGATGGGGTGCCGGATCCCAATGGGTATCGACAAGCTTGCGCTGGCACACCCAACCCACCGCGAGGATGGCCAGGCCGATCACTGCGATGAGAATGCCACTCCATACACCGCCGGCTTGGATGGACCAGCCGAGCAGCAGGCCAAGCCAGCCAAAATCGGCATCGCCAAAAGTGGTGTTGGCGTCGCCGAATGAACCCAACACACTCAGCAAGAAGGCGGGCAGGAAAGTAATGAGCAGGCCATTGGCAAAGGAACCCAAAGCCGCTCCGCGGCGTCCACCGGTGGCATTGCCATACACGCCGGCCGCACCACCGGTGAAAAAGTGTGGCACGAGGCCCGGCAAAATGAGGGCGACGCCGAAAGCTGGGTTGAGCCAAAGTGATAGCACGGCCAAGCCGACGAGGCCGCCGGTGAAGGAGAAAATGAAGCCAATGAGCACGGCATTTTGAGCGTAAGGGAAGACAATCGGGGCATCGAGCGCTGGGATCGCGCCGGGAACCACCTTTGCCGCGATACCTTGGAAGGCGGGGACAAGCTCACCCAAAATGGTGCGGACACCGAAAAGGATGACGGCAACGGCCACGCCAAACTGTAGGCCCTGCGTTATGGATTGCATGAGGTAATTGCCCACATCGGTGGCGCCATCCGGGAAGGCGGTGAAAGCCTCATCGGAGCCTGCACGCGCAATAAACAATACGGCGAGCACGAGGTACATCAGCGCCATAGAAAGAGCCGTCGCCACCATCGAATCGCGCAGGAAGCGCAAGCCCTCCGGGAGTTTGAGATCCTCAGACGAAGGCGACATTTTATCGCCCTTACCGCCTACGGCCTTGCCGACGCCACCTGCGACCAAGTACCCCGCCGTACCAAAATGCCCAATTGCCACGGAATCATCGCCGGTAATGCGGCGGGTAAAGGGGTGGGCTATAGCGGGCAAAGACACCATCAAAATGCCAAGCAGTCCCGCACCAAAGGCGACGATGACCCACGAAGGATATCCGGTGGCAACGAGCACCATCGTCAGCAATGTGGACATGAAAAGTACGTGGTGGCCAGTGAGGAAGACGTAACGAAGCGGTGTAATACGGGCCAAGATGAGGGAGACAACAAACCCCAAAATCATGATCCAAGCGACTTGGCTGCCGAAGCTATCTTGGGCGATGCCGACGATGGCTTCATTAGTCGGTACCACTCCCTGTGCGCCCGTCGCGCCGGTGATCATGGCACCCAGCGGTTCTAGCGAATCGGATACTAGGCCAGCACCGGCGCCGATAAGGAGGAAACCCAGTGTGGCTTTAATCGCGCCGCCGATGGTTTTGCCGGCGCCGCGCCCCATGGCACCTAGGCCGACGGCAGTGATGATGCCGATAAGAAAAGCAGGTACAGCGAGGATTTCGTTGACGAGAAAGTTGGCTATGGCGAGAAGAATATCCATGGCGTTATTCCTTAAATGTCATAGAGCTCGCGAAGAGCCGTATCTAGTTCGGAAGCGGAAGTAAAATCTTGGATAACGTATACGGGAACGCCGACATCGCCCAGCGTGGCAGCGATTTCACCCGAGGTAAGCAAAAAATCCGCTTCGCTAGCTCGGCCCTTCGCCGAAATAGTGTCGGTTGCCTCAACGTTGAGGTAGGGACCCCAGCCCCATTCATCCAGGACCTGCTCCAAGGTGTTTTTGAGAAAAAGTGAGGTTCCTAATCCATTGCCACAGACCGTTAGAATCTTGCCTTTGGAAGCCACGGAGTCCTCTGCAGTTTTGTGGGTGGTTTCTGAAGGGGCTGTCGCCGCGGAAGTAGTACCACTTGGAGCAGAGGAAGAGGTTTGAGTTGGGGTATCTGAGGTGATGACCTTCCGTAGCTGTTCTTCAGTCTCTGCGCGGTCAAGATCTTCGCGTTTAGTCGCCAAAAGCCTAGCTAGCTGTTTCATCGCTTCCACATGCTCCGAGGAGCTCTTGGCCGCGCACCCAACTACTAGATGTACGGGATCGTTGGAAGTATGGTGAAATTCCACTGGCTCTGAAAGCCGTACCCACGACAGTGAGGTTTCTTTTACCGCCTCTGATGGGCGCGCATGGGCGAAAGCGAACCCTCGTGCGACCACGATATAGGGCCCATTGTCCTCGACAGATTGGATCATGGATTCCGTGTAGTCAGAAGTTACTGTGCCGGCTTCTTCCAAAAGTTTGCCCGCCAGCCGGATTGCCTCCCTCCAGTCATTGGCAGTGCCGTGAAGATCCACGGCACCCGGTGCCAATAAAGAGTCCACTGTAGCCATTTATTTCTCCCATCACATAGTTAGGGTTTATCAAGAAAAATTATTCCTTATTTTAAGGCGCGTGAGAAGGAAGGTAAATGGAAATGCTTACTTCTTGATAGAAGAGTCCAGCTCAAACGTTTGGCGCCCAATTTCGTTTTGGCCAAAATTGTCCTTAGCTACAAGCTCTACGGGGGTGGATTCATCATCGAGCTCGTAGGCGATCGCGCCAGAAGCGGTACCGTCTTTTTTAATCTTCTCGAGCAGGGAATCGGTGAGCTCTGGATTATAAAATGATCCGACCTCGAGCTCGTTTACGGTATCGGGGTTATTGTCTTGGATAGCGGTAAGGTACTGGAGGAAGTCCAAGGCTGAAAGCTCTGCATCCGATTTATTAGTGACGTCATAATAAAAGACGATGAGTGGCTTCTCTCCATCCTCATTGCCCGGCTCACCGGTGGGGATTATGCGGTGATCTGTGATCTTGATCGTAGCTGCCGGCATCTCGAGCACATTGTCCTTGAAGCTCCGGTTGGAGTCTGTGCCCTTTAGGGGGTTGACGGTGGTTGGGTCGTCACTGATCTTTTTCAAAATCGCTGTAAGGGTGACGTCCTGAATAGCAACATCGAAGGATAACGTATCGCCGTCCACCTTGAAATCTTTTTCGTCAGATGAGGCTGCCATGAGTGCAGTATCGGTTGCTACGATGTCTCGTTTCGAGGTGATAGTTTCGCCAGCTGCAGCGGCTTCGGCATCAAATGATCCTATCCAGTAGATCGAGCGATTCTTGCCATTATCAAATGTCCATTCCACAGTAATGACGTCATCAGTGATGCTGGCTTCCATCCAGCCATCTTCGGAGGCGCTGTCCTCCTGCTTCCACGTGCCGATCACGGATTGGGATTGTGATTCAGTAGATTTAGAGTGCTGGTCTTGTTGTGATGATTCGTTGTCATCATCAGGACTCGAGCATGCTGTGAGGACAAGAGCAGAAGCAAGAACGAGAGAAGGCAATAGTTTTCCCATATAAAAGTTTTACCCTAAGGGGGTGGGGAGGGGGTCAGCGCGGGAAAGATGAGGAAATTGGTCTTTCGCGAGCTATTGACTAATCTTTTGGGAGCGGAGTGTCGTAATTTACGACATGACTTCCGTGTGGGGCTATAGCTCAGTCGGTTAGAGCTCCGGACTCATAATCCGTCGGTCCCGGGTTCGAGCCCCGGTGGCCCCACGGTAGAAGGAGGCGTCGGCAAGCAGTGCTGGCGCCTCCCTTTTAGTATTCGGGGGTTAAACGACAAAACGTGTTGTTTTTCGGCGTGTCGAGTTAAACGACATTTTGTGTTGGTGGGGGTAGGGGTTT
>NZ_JBEHFR010000042.1:0-10802 GCF_040225635.1 Corynebacterium sp. KPL2830
GTCTCGCCATAGTAGTCATTCTGGTTCATCTCCTTATGCGGGTTAGGTTCCCACACACAAACCATTAGACACTCTCCAACCAATGGCACCAAACCCAGGAAGGCACTCAAACCGCCCGGTCTTAAAAACCAGCCTGGCCCACCCGCGGACTTGATGATGTCTACCTCACTACCAGTGATGCCCATTTAGGTATCCAGCACGCGATTAGTGACGTGTTACTGAATGCGTCCTGGCAACGATGTCGAACCCATTTCGCCAAAAACCTATCGTCGATGGTGCCCAAGACGCAGTGGCCAACCCTATCGGCGATGTTTCATACGGTACTCCAGCAGCAAGATTCGGAATCGGTGTGGTCCCAAGCCACAGAGGTCGTGGCGTTTTGCCAGCAGAAGTTCCACACGTTGCTAACTACCTGGAAGAAGCCCTCGACGAACTATTGGCGTTTACAAACGCGCTGGCATCAGTGTGGAAGAAAGACTGGCCGAATAATCCCGCTGAACGGCTCAATCGTGAAATCTGGTGACGTACAGATGTCGTCGGCATCTTCCCCAATCTTGACGCTGTGGTGCGCCTTGTCTGTGCGGTCTTGGCTGAACAACATGATGACTGGATTCAGCAAAACCGCTACATGTCGCTAACGAGCCTGGAACAGACCAAAGCGTTGATCACCGTCAACGTCATTGACGCTGACACCTCCAAGGAAGTCGCGTGAACCAGTTAGAGCACCGGGTACGTGCTGACCCCCTGAGCCCATAACACTGCTTGTTTCAACGAAAGGCAGAAACACCACTCAAACAGACTTGACCAGCGGCCTAGCGCCAGCCCATGGTCATGAGCAGGCCAATGAGGGCGAGGCCGAAGCCAATCCCGTAGTTCCAACCGCTGAGCTCCGCCATGAAGGGGATGGATTCACCGGCGAGGTAATTGACCACGAGCCACAGCAGGCCAATGACCATCAGGCCAAGCATGATGGCCACGTACCATTTCGGGGTGCCTTCAGAGTTGATTTTGACCGGGGTGCGGTTTGCCCCAGAAGAGCTCGATACCTGGGTGGCAGAGCTCTGGGTGATCTTTGACTTTGGCATAAGAGACCTTCTCTAGATTTCAGTTCTTATCTCAGTGCTTACTGATGAATTACGATACCAGCAGCTATGGCTGCGGCAGGAGCGCCGAGGCTTCGAATTTCCAGATGCGAACCTCCACGTCCTGATCCTTGCGGATGGTATCGCCGGGATTAGTGGACGCCCAACCGATCTTATTGCTATCGACCAACGCGCCGGTGGGAATTGGCTCGCCCACGCGCAGCTCGCCATCCCAGCCCGCCTGACGCAGGGCATTCTCGGCTTGTCCTTGGTTCTTGTGCATGATCTCTGGTGCCTTCATGAGCATCCCATTGGATACCTCAATGGTGACAGTCTGGCCCTTTTCCAGCTGAGCGCCCTGGTTGGAGACGTTAAGCACGGTGCCTTCCGGCTCTAAGGAATCGACTTCCCGGACATTGACGTCGAAGTCATTGGCTTCGAGGCGGCTGCGCGCATCCTCCTCGTTCAAGCCAGCGACATCAGGAACGCGCTTCTTTTCGATGCCCTTAGACACCGTCACCCGGACCTTTGATCCCTTGGACAATTGGGTACCACCCGCGGGGTTCTGCTGAATTACCTCGCCGGCGGGGGCCTCATCATTGCGCTCAGAAATATCCGAGTTCAGCTCCAAGCCTGCCTCTCCCAAAACCTGCGCGGCCTGATCCAAGTTCATGCCGGTGATATCTGGGACATCGATGATTTCCTTGCCGGAAGAAACGGTCAAGGTCACCGAGGCATTCTTCTGCAATTCCGAACCAGGGGCCGGATTAATGCGAATCGCATTATTGCGATCGATATCGGGGTTAGCTTCCTCGTTCACGGTGACGAGAAGTCCCAAGTCCTCGAGCTCCTTGACCACTTCATTGCGCGGGCGGTTTTCTACCTCCGGCACGATGACGCTATTGTGCTCCGCCACCTCGGTTTGGTTTCGACCGTTCCGGTTATCGTCATCGTCGCTACTCCAGAAATCCCAGGCAAAATAGCCCAAGATGGCGATCAACAGCGCGACGAGAAGCAGCGCGAGCCACTTCATCCAGCCGCCGCTTTCGTCCTCTTCGGTAGGACGCGTCGATTCGATCGGTGCCCGGTGGGACGCAGCCGCAGGGGCAGTAGAAGTGGCCGGTGCGGGCATCGCCGTCGTGGCATCATCTTCGTTTACGTGCATGCGAGCAGCATTGGTGACCTGGCCACCCCGCAGGCGGTCCAAATCGCCGGCCATCTCCCAGGCAGACTGGTAGCGGTCCGCGGGGTGCTTGGCCATCGCGGTCAGTACCACCGCATCGATATTGACCCGCTGGGTGGGGGTCAACGAGGGATCATCGATAAGCTCCGAAGGCGGGGTCGGTTCCTCCTGCACGTGCTGGTAGGCCACGGCAAAGGGGGTTTCGCCTTCGAATGGGGTGCGGCCGGTGAGCACCTCGTACATGACGCAGCCCAGCGCATAGACATCGGAACGCGCATCGGCGTGTTTGCCGCGCGCCTGCTCCGGGGAGAGGTACTGAGCGGTACCGATAACGGCAGAAGTCTGGGTCATCGCTGAAGTTGAATCGTCCAATGCACGAGCGATGCCAAAGTCCATCACCTTCACCTGGCCGGTGTTGGTGAGCATGATATTCGCCGGTTTGATATCGCGGTGAATGATTCCCGCCTCATGGGATGCCTGCAGAGCCTCAGCAACCGGCTTGAGGATTTCCGCCGCCTCTTGGGCGGGCAGCGGGCCATCTTCGCGAATAATATCGCGCAGCGTGGCCCCGTTGACCCTTTCCATGACGATATATGGGATGGTCATGCCATCCATCTCGGTCTCACCGGTGTCATACACCGCCACGATATTGGGATGGTTTAATTTGCCTGAGTTCTGTGCCTCGCGGTAGAAGCGCTCGCGAAAGTTGATATCGCGGGCCATCTCCGTGCGCAGCATCTTTACCGCTACTTGCCGGCCTAAAGTGGTGTCTTCTGCGGCAAATACCTCGGACATGCCGCCGGAGCCGATGATCTCACCGAGCCGGTACCGGTCATTGACCATGGCTTAGTCACCATCCTGTCTTAATAAGTCAGATAAATCCCCAGGAAGTTCATCGGGCTGGGAGTTTACTGTGTTTTTCTGTTCAGGTGTATTTTCGACGTGCGTCTGCTGCTCCTGCGGTTGGCGCTGCTGGGGCTGGCGTTGCTGCGGCGGAGTATTCGGGCTCTGCTGGTTTCGCGTCGGGGCCTGCTGGTTCGGGGCCTGCGGCTGACGGTGATTATCACGCGGCGCCTGGTTGCCCTCCCGATCCGTGGGCTCGGTCTCCGTTACCGTCACTTCCGGCTGCGTTTCATTCGTACCTTTGTCCTCTTCCAGCGTTTCTACTTCCGTGGTCGTGGGATCCCGGTATTCGGTAACCACGGAAGTCTCTTGGGTAGAGGAAGGCTCACTGTCGCCGCCCTCGCTACTCATGAGGTTCATTATGGCGTAGCCGCCCGCAGCAAGCAGGGCGATGGCCGCGACGATACCCAGCCCCTTGAGGAAAGACTTCCCGCCCTTCGAATCATTATCCGGGGCTGGTGCTGCCTTGCGTTGTGGAGCTGGGGTCACCGCCGCCGGATGAATGGTGGTGGGCTGGGCGACATCGGCAAGCATCTCGGTCGATGCCGAGGGCGAAGGCTCCGGGGCCTGGTGGTGAGCCGGAATGGACTTTGGACGCGGTGGGCGCTTGCCCAGGCGCACATCGGATACCGCGACAGTGAATTCATTGCCATCGGCATAGCGGGTATTGGGATCCTTGCGCAGCGCAATGCGGATGAGCTCGCGCGCCGGGGCGCTAATCGTGGTCGAAAGCGGCTCTGGCTCCTGGTTGATGTGGGCAAGAGCAATGGAAACGGAGGAATCGCCCGAAAAAGGGCGCTTGCCGCCAAGCATCTCGTAGCCTACGACGCCGAGCGAGTAGATATCCGAGGCAGGGGAGACTTCCTTGCCCTGCGCTTGCTCGGGCGAAACGTACTGGGCGGTACCCACCACCATGCCGGTGCGCGTGAGCGGTACCGCGGCAGCCGCCTTGGCGATGCCAAAGTCCGTAATTTTTACCTGCCCATTTTGGGTAATCATCAGGTTGCCGGGCTTAATATCGCGGTGCACCAAGCCCATCCGGTGGATAATGGAGAGGCCGTGGCCTGCTTGCTCGAGCACATCCAGCGCGAGTTCTTCCTGTAAGGTGCTCTCGCGCGCGAGCAGGTCCGCGAGGGATTCGCCCCGCACGTATTCCAAGGCCATGAAGCAGAATTTACGGCCATTATCTTCCAGCTCGCGGTAGTCGTACGTGGCCACCACGTTATCGGACTGGATAGACTCGGCGGATTCCGCTTCATTGCGGAAGCGGGAGAGGAATTCCTGGTTATCGGAAAATTCCGGCCGCAAAACCTTGATGGCTACTTCGCGGTCATTACGAATATCATCGGCAAGCCACACCGTGGACATGCCACCGTGGCCAATGATCCACTGCAGTTCGTAGTCGCTGCCGATGAGTTCCTGGAGATGGTCCTTATTTTCGGTATTCTTCATTACTGCTCCCCCTGGTATGCGCGCAAGATGGCACGACCAATTGGGCCAGAGACCCTGCCGCCCGTTGCGGATTCACCCAAGTTACCGCCATTCTTAACGACGACCCCGACGGCAATATCGCGGTCCGGGTCAAAGGCGACGTACCACACGTGCGGAGCTAAGCCTTCGCCGTGCTCGGCGGTACCGGTTTTAGACGCGAAGCCATTGCCATCGTAGCCCCACGAAGAACGCTCGGAGGCAAACATCAAATCCTGAATGGTCGATGCGGTCTCTTCCGTGACGGCCTCTCCGGCTTTCTTGGGCTTGGTGGTGCGGATGTCCTTCATCTGGGCATCGGTAATGCGATTGACCAGGTAAGGCTCCATGCGCGTGCCTTTATTAGCCACGGTGCCGGCCATGACTGCCGCTTGCAACGCGGACATAGTGACATCGCGCTGGCCGATGGCCGATTGCGCCGTCGCCGCACCATCCGGCAGGTCGCCCAAGGTACCCGCGGAGGAAGAGACTCCCAGATCGTATTTCTTGCCGATGCCGAAAGCATCCGCGTATTTGCGCAGCTCATCCGCGCCAATCTGCTCCGACATCTGCACAAATGCGGTATTGCACGACAGCGCGAATGCGGTTTGCAGGGTGACGGAATCTTGGCCGTTGCACTTTTCATTGCCGTAGTTCGTCAGCTCCGTGACGGCATCCGGCAAGGTAATCACATTGGAGCCGGTCAGGCTCGACGAGGGATTGAATCCATTATTCAATCCAGCCGCAGTCGTAATGATCTTGAAAATAGATCCCGGTGGCAAAGTATCCGCCGCTGCGTGATTGACCAGTGGCTGACCGGCCTGTTCCTGCAAACCTGTCCAGGCCTCATCAGCGGACTCGCCCACCAGTGAATTTGGGTTAAAGCCTGGGTTGGAGGCCATGGCCAAGATCTTGCCCGTCGACGGCTGGATGGCCACAGCCGAACCTTCGTATCCGGGACCCGCCAACTGGTCATATGCGGCCTGCTGCAATGCCGGATCGATGGTGACTTCTACATTGGCTCCCTTGGTGGGCTTATTCGCAATGGTATCGAGCCAGTGCTGCTTGAACAGGGAATCATCCGTGCCATTGAGAATTTCATTTTGCGAAGATTCCAATTCCGAAGCACCAAATTGGCTGGACAAGTAGCCAGTGACATTGCCAAAAGCGGGCGAATCGATGGGATAAGACCGGGAGTAGGTCTCATCAGGATTTTCCGTGGATTGCGCCAGCACCGTATTTCCGGAATAGATCTGGCCGCGCGGGGTGTTCTGCAGCTCAATGAACCCGCGCGAGTTCTTAGCATTATGTGCGTATTTATCGTCCGAAAATGCCTGAATGACCGTCAGGTTCACCAACAGAACCGCGGTCAAGATGATGGCAAATAGGGATACTAGGCGGATGGATTTGTTCATCGGTAAGCCTCCTGAACCGACGGGAACATGGAGGTGTCACTCGGAGCATTGCTCGAGTTCTCCTGCATGGGTCGGCGAGCTGCGTTAGAGATCCGCAGCAAAATCGCCAACAGTACATAGTTAGCCATGAGAGAGGAACCACCGGCGGACATGAAAGGAGTGGTCAAGCCGGTCATCGGCAGCAGGGCGGAAATGCCACCGGTGACGACGAAGACCTGTACCGCCAAAGTAAGAGAAAGGCCTGAAGCGACCAGTTTGCCGTACGTATCGCGGGTACGCAACGCGGTATTGAATCCGCGGGTCACCAACATGCCAAAGAGGATCAAAACGGCAGCTAGACCAATCAACCCCAATTCCTCACCGATGGCGGCAAGGATGAAATCTGAGTGTGCCACCGGCACCAATTCGGGGTGTCCTTGGCCCAAGCCGCTGCCGGAAATGCCGCCGGATGATAAGCCAAAGAGGGACTGGGACAGTTGGAAGCCAGTGACATCATAATTTGCTAGCGGATCCAAGAAGTTGGAGAAACGCTGCTGGATCTTTTCAGAAACTTGGTAAATGCCAAAGCCGCCGATACCGACGAGGATGAGGCCGATAAATAGCCAACTGACCCGGCCGGTAGCCATAAATAGCATGCCCAGCACCGTGCTGAAGAGCAGCAGCGCCGGACCAAAGTCATTGGAAATTCCCATGATGATGATGGCGATGGCCCACACGATGAGAATGGGGGCGAGGTCGCGCAAGCGGGGCAGGGAAATCCCTAGGAAGCGATACCCAGCCACAGTAAAGAGGGATCGCTTCTGCGTCAGCAGCATGGCAAAGAATAAGATCAGCATGATCTTGGAGAACTCACCCGGCTGGATGGAAAAGGGCCCGAAGTTCAGCCAAATGCGAGCTTCAACGTCATAAGGTTGTGGCCATACTAACGGCAGCGCCAACAGTACGAGGCCAGCCGCGCCCAAGATATAGGAATAGCGGGTGAGTGAGCGATGGTCCTTGACAACCGCCAGGACCAGCACAAAGAGCACGAGGCCAACGACGGTCCACATGACCTGGCGGACCGCGAGTCCCCGGTCATTGACCAAATCCAGGCGGGCCAAAACGATAAGCCCAATGCCATTAAGGATGGCAACGATAGGCAACATGATCTGGTCCGCGTAGGGCGCCAAGAAGCACATTGCCAAGTGGGCAATGGTAAAGACACCAATGAATCCACCGATGAGGTAGATCAAGTCCGTCGTGAGCGCATTATCCTGCGACAGCTCCAAACTGACCAAGGTAATGGCAAAGACGACCGCGGCGAGAATAAGGAGGCCGAGTTCGATTCTTCGGCTAAAAAACTTCTGCATCAGCTACACCTCCCTACAAGTGACCCCAGGTTTGTTTTCCTTGGTGTCTTTATTATCTTTTTGGCTCGGCGCAGTGATACATGGCTTGAGTGCCTTTTCACCCAAGTCATTAATCTGATCCTGAACCTCGCTCAGGTCACCGGCGGAAATGTGGTTTACCGCGCCGCGCTCAGACTCGGGCAGGTCAGAGACCTTCAACGGGGTGAAGTCTCCCTTGCACTTCTGTGCAGAAAACAGCAAGGAGTTCTTGTCATTAATGCACACGTATTGGTGCGTGGAGCTTAGATCCTTGCCAAATAGGGAATAGTCCGCGCCTTTGAGGATGGTGATCTCTTGTGCGTCGTTGGTCTCGGCATAATAGTTATTGGACAAGAAATTCTTGACCCACAGCCCTGCGCCGATAACGAGCGCCAAGATGATGATGAGGGCGATGAGGACCTTCCACCCAATTTTTCGTCGAGGGGGCTCGTCCTCTGCCTCTTCTTCATCGGAGTCCGAAGCCGCGTTGTCTTCATCGGCCATAACGGCCGGCGGAATCACCTGGGGTTTACGGGTGAGTTTGGCGGCGCGTGATGCAGAAGAATCCGGGTGAGTGGGCTCTTCTACCGAACCCGCCAGCGCACCAACGCGAAAAGGCTCGTGGGTGGCGGGTTTTTCTTCCGTAACCTCACCGATGACGACCGTGACATTGTCCGGTCCGCCCGAACGTATGGCGAGATCCACGAGGGTGGAGCCCGCCTGTTCGATGCTTCCCTGGCCAAGGGCGGTTTCAATAGTGGAAGCCGTAACCGGGTCAGACAGTCCATCCGAGCACAGCAGGATGCGGTCACCCGCCTTGGCTTCGAACGTGAAGAGCGTCGGCTCCACCGCACGGCCGGTATAGGCCTTCAAGATGAGGGACTTTTGTGGGTGGGAAGAAACATCTTCTGCAGCCAGCTCCCCCTTATCCACCAAGGACTGCACGTAGGTATCGTCCTTGGTGATTTGCTCGAGCTTGCCATCGCGCAGCAAATAAGCGCGCGAATCGCCCACATGGCAAACACCAAAGGTGGTGCCATTGAACAGCATCGTGGACAGCGTCGTGCCCATGCCTTCGGTCTCAGGGTGGGCGGTGACGTGCTCGCTGATGGCCTCATTGGCGTCATCGGCAGCAGCCGCAAGGAGCGCCTCCGTGTCCTCCTTACCCGGATCCTGATCCAAGATTTCGAGGTGGTTGACCATGAGTTGGGAGGCGACCTCACCCGCGGCATGCCCGCCCATGCCATCGGCCAAAATCAGCAGGTGGGATCCGGCGTATCCGGAGTCCTCATTATTTCCGCGGATAAGCCCGCGGTCCGACTTGGCAAAAAAGTTTAGCTTCAGTGTCATGCGTTCAACCTCACGGTAGTGCGGCCTAGCTTAATTTCGGAGTTCGCGCCGACTACCTCAGGTTGGTCGATGCGCACACCATTGACGAGGGTTCCGTTGCGCGATTCCAAATCCTCCACTACCCACTCGCTGCCGCGGCGAAATAGGCGTGCATGATGGCCGGAGGAGTAATCATCCCCAGTGACAAAATCACAGTCGGCGGCACGTCCCAAGGTACATTCCTCGAGCGTGCCCAAATCCATGTGGGATCCCTGCAAGGGGCCCTCCACAATAGAAAGCTGCTTTACCGCAGCGTGACTGCGCGGGGACGCACCCATTTTTGACGACTGTGGCATAGCACCTGCGGATTTATTGGTATCCCGCCGCATGGCATTCAAGGCCACCAGGACAAATACCCACAAAAGAGCCAATAAGCCGATGCGAAGCGCCAGCATGATGACTGCATCCATGGCGGCCTCCCTTCCTCAGTGTGAATTAGTAACTATGCGAATCAAGGCCCGTAATGCGGACCTCGACGTGGGAATGGCCCATGGTGATCACATCGCCATCGGCAAGCAGCCAGTTATCAATAGGAGTGTCATTGACCGTGGTGCCATTGGTGGACTGCAAATCCACCAATACGGCATCTTCACCGTTCCACGTGATTTCCGCATGCTGGCGGGACACGCCCGTATCCGGCAGGCGCAAATCCGCATCATTGCTGCGGCCAATAATATTTGACCCTTCCTGCACGTGGTAGACGCGGGAAGAGCCATCCTGCAACATCAAATTGACAGCGGGGCCCTGCGTTTGCGGCGCGGGTTGGTCATCTTGCGCAATGAAAGCGGTAGTAGCTGCGTCATCCGCATTATTTTCGTGCGGGTTGGTCATCTGGTCCTCCTGACCATCAAAGTCGTGGAAAATCGCCTCGAAACCGGTCTCTTCTGTGGGCTCGTGATCTATAAACGAGGACACACGAAGCTGGCCCGTGCGCAGGCCCGATTCCTCCGCTATCCGCACAATGACGGGACCAGCGAGGGACCATCCGTTATTGCGGATAAAGCGAGATAATTGGTCTGCGCAATCGGCAGGCAAATCGGGGTCTTGCGACAAGTTCTCCAAATCCTTGGAGGAGACACCTACAGTCATGACATTGGGACTATAGAGTTTGTCATCGTCCCCGTGGCCGAGATTGTCCTGGGCTTCTTGCTTCAAAAGCTCATCAATCTCTGCAGGAACGACCTTGCCGCCGAAGACAAAAGCCATGCCGTTATCAAGGCCGCGTTGCATAGCGGAATCGAGCTTCGCCAGCCTTTCTAAAAACGCCACGAATTTTGCTCCTTTCCGCTATACAGCGATCAGTAGTGATCAGTAGTAGCCATTATAGTTTGTATACCCCTTTCAAACGTAGACGGCGGCGCGAAAGTTCCTAGTTTTTCGCCATTAAATGCGCAAAATAATCCGCTTTTCCTGCTGATTTGTAATTGTATGCACTCCCTGTGCTATCTTTATCTAGTCGCACTGACAACCACACCCTGCCCGGGTGGCGGAATTGGCAGACGCGCTGGCTTCAGGTGCCAGTGTTCGATAAGGACGTGCGGGTTCAAGTCCCGCCCCGGGCACAAAGAGCAGTTGAACAAACTGCGACACCGGAGGTAACAAACTCGAAAGGGTTCGTGACCTTCGGTTTCTTTGTTTTTCTGAACTTTGGCGGTTGAGGATTGCAAGTGTGGGAATTTACATCCTAACTCCCGCTCTCTTCTGTCGAACTCTTGTTTTCGATGGTGTCAACAAGTCATTTTGCTTGTTATTTTGATCTGACGTTCTGGCTTTAGCTCCCGCTTCGGGGCAATTGGAATCCTCCAACTGAGATGTTTTCCTTGGGCTGTTGGAGGATTTCCTAGTTGTTGAATCCCAATTTAAGAATTAAACGACTGGGCTGACGCGGAACAGGTTTCCATCAGGGTCGGCAACTACGAAGGTGCGGCCGAAGACGTCATCGTCGGGTGGCTGCACAATTTGGACTCCTTTTGATTGGTGCTGTTGCAAAGTTGGG
>NZ_JBEHFR010000043.1:0-10613 GCF_040225635.1 Corynebacterium sp. KPL2830
CTTCCGGTGGTGCATGCGCTACAACACGCGCCGGCGGCACTCCTGGTGCAATCTTGTAGCGCCTGATGTCTTTGAAGCCGAGACTTCAGCTACACTGACTAAAGCAGCATAGCTAACCCCCGACGTGTCCACTTTCCGGGGGTCAGGCCCATCCACCAAAAATGGATAGTGCAAACCCGACGATAAATACCCCAGATTCCGATCTTGGGCAAAAATCTCTACGTATAGAGGCGTTGTACAGGGTCATGTATATTACCGCCATAGCAAGAGGAAAAGCCCTTAATTCTCCCCAGAAAAATCCCGCTAGAGAAGTGGATACAAGAATGATTAAAGGAAGTAAAACAGATTTCGATATACGACTAAACAAAGCTAATCACATTTCTCACGGGGGAGCCTTCGTCCATCCATTGGTTATAAATAGCTCAGGTCATCACGGTGATCGGCATAGACCCAATTTCTCTTAGTGGTCAGTCTATTCTATCACTTATTTGGGTCATCACTGCATACGGGCTCAATTTCCACTGACTTTCCCAAGAACCCGTAAACAGTTAGCTAAATTTATTATGCATAGTTTTTCTTTGTTAAAAGGAATGAATCAGGAAGGTAGGTAGATACCCGGCATATTCCATTGAACTATGTTTAACATGCTGAATGCAGCAGTCCAGGTTAGCTTCCAACCTATTCGGGCAGAGATTAAAGGCTTGGTGCGTAAAAACCACTTTAAAACGCAAAATGAGCCCGGCCCGAGCTAGTAATCGACCATGCTCGGGGCTGAGCTCTGCGTTAGGGGTTGATGCTTCTTGGGTTCTAAGGTCGTGGAGCAGTTCCTCGGTGAGAGTTCGTTGCGGTTGGGCGGTCAACGAACCCCGGAGCTTAAGGGCTACTGACTGCCT
Organism: Corynebacterium sp. KPL2830; assembly: GCF_040225635.1. Lineage (NCBI taxonomy): Bacteria > Bacillati > Actinomycetota > Actinomycetes > Mycobacteriales > Corynebacteriaceae > Corynebacterium > Corynebacterium sp. KPL2830. The sequence goes on from NZ_JBEHFR010000043.1 coordinate 894, forward strand.
TTAGACCGCTTTTTCACCAGTACTATGCCGCCGACAATAAAGAGTGCGGCGAGCACGAGAACCCAACCGATATTGGCACCCGTAGAGGTTAGTGCGCCGTTGTGGGAGCTGGAAGAGCCTCCGCCGGATCTGGAGCTTGGACCAGAGCCACTGCCTGCGCCCTTAGCAGTAGTGGACTTGGTGGAGCCGTCCGACTTCCCAGCGCCATTTCCCATGGATGCCTTAGCGCCCGCATTCGATCCAGATGAGTTAGTTGCCTTGGACTTATCGGACCCCGGCTTATTAGAGCCGGTGCTATTCGAGCCGTTATCTGGCTTGGTAGCGCCTGGCTGCTTAACCTTCGAGGAGTCTGCGGGCTTGTTGTTTTCCTCATCTCTTTCTTTGTCGGTGTCCTTTCCACCGGGCTGGGTGGTTGAATCGCCCACGAGGAAGGTCACGGTGTGCCAGTCGGTGAGTTTGTCGCCGTCGTTGTTGACGGTGCGCATGTCCATTTCGTAGCGGCCTGGTTCGGTAAAAATCCAGTGCGCGTGGACATGGAAAGGACCATCCTCAACGCCTTTGATCGTATGGGTGCCGTTGCTATCGGCTAAGGTGCGTGCCGGCGTGTTTAGGGAGGCAGTGTGGCCGGCCCACCATTTTCCGTCCGTAGGCGCCGACTTAGGGCGAACTTCGATCGCGGCGTCACGGTAGTCTTGCCCCACCTTGATCGTGTCCCACCCCGGCCACACAGCGTCGTGGTCCTGTTGCAATGGTAGGTGGTAGATCGTTGAGCCAGTCTTTACCATTCCGGTAAAAGACAGCGTCTTAGCCAGGGAGTCAGCGACCGTCACGCGGCGGGCATCGTGAATGCGCAGCGCTACGTCTTCAGGCACGTTGTGTTGGTCGTCTTCGTTGACATAGAAGCCGAGCTTGTTGTCCACAACCTTTGGCCCGAAGTCGATGTGGCCCTTGGTAATCTCGCGCTTCTTAGACGGTTCTGCGCTGGGAGCAGGTTCCGTTGTCTCTGGGCTTGGTTCCTTCGACGGTGTGGTGCTTTCCGTGCCGTTGGAGTCGCCTTCAGTGGCACTGTCGTTCCCAGTAGTGGGTGGGGCAGCAGATGATGAATCCTCGGTAGCTACCTTGAAGCGCAGAACAGCCTTTTTCGCAGGCTTACCGTCTTTTTCTGCGACCGTGACACCAACTTCATACGTACCGGGTTTGTTGAATGCCCAGTTGAGGTGCATGTGTTCTGCGGTTTCGGTGGTGTAGGAATGCGTGCCATCGCTGCCGGCAAGGCGCTGGTCCAGCCCGGTCTGATCAGCCTGGTATGCCAACCATTCGCCGTCCTTCGGGGCGCTGACGGGGGTGAAGGTCAAGGTGTAATTCTTCTTGGTGTCCTTGTAAGCATCCTCAGTGCTGAGCCCAGGCCAGACTACACCGGTGCGCTGTGTCTCTGGCAGGACGTAGGCAGCGCTGCCTTTCTTTCCAAAGTGCGGAATGTCTTTGTTCAAAGTGGACTTGACCTGCTTTGGAACGGTGAAAGAGACATCGGAAGGCTTACGCCAGATTGCACCAATGTGGTACAGGTTCGTCTCGTCCTTGATGCCTAGGTGCAGCTCACGATCTTCGTGGATCGGGGCGATATCTACGTGACCCCGGTGCAGATTGAGCTCCTTGTGCGGGGTGTCTTTATCCTTCGGGTTCTGCGGCTTGGGTGAGGGGATCTTGGGAACAGAAGGCTTCGAGGTCTTGGAAGGCGAGGGATTCTTGGATGGGGCAGAGCCTTCTGATTCTTCCGAATCCTGCGGCTTCTCTGGGGCGTCGGAGTCTTCTGGCTTCTCCGATCCTTCTGGGTCCTGTGAATCCGTGGAGTCAGAAGCCTCAGCGAACGAGACGGTGGTCTCAGTGATCGGCTCATAAGCATCCTTGTGAGTATGGCTAAATAGCGAGGCGCCGGCGGCATCGGAGCGGGAGTCAGGAACGATGCGCAGCATGAGTTGGTATCCGGGTTGCTTACAACTGTCGATGAGTTGCCTGCTCGTTCTTTGCCCCGGCCCGGAAGTAAAGCCGATTTCGCAATCTGCAATAGCGTTCTGCGGCAGGCTGGTCATCGGTTCGCCATCTACTTTGTAGAAGCCGCCGGTAACGCGCACCGTGGTGCGGTCATCCTCGGGAGCTACGGTGATGTCGATATTACGGTCGCCCTCGCCGTACACTTTACTGGTGGAAACGGTGACATCAGAGCTCGTGATCTCAAGGGGATCGGTCTCAAACGGCTCTATCTCTTCCATCTCTGGGGTAGGAAGCTCGCCGCTTTTCGTTGTATAAGCTTCGGCATCTTCATCGTCCTTTTCCCCATCGGTGCTGGTCCAGAACTTTACGGGTTCGGATACCCAGCGAGGGCTTGGGGAATCATTGTCGGGGATAAAGATGGCTTGGAAGTTGGATTCTTCATCACCAATCATTTCATCCCACGAAGCCTTACCGCCTTCTACCTTGCGTTCGGCAAGGTAGTGGCCGTTGATGGTGAATACGGCGCGGCCGGAGTCTTTGGCATTGCCGGTATCGAGGGAGAGCGTGGTGAGGATGCCTTGCTTCGCGCCCTTTGTATCGGCTTTGGAGGGAGCCATCTTAAATATAGGAGCGTTGGACTCGGCCCCTTCGGAGCCTGAGTATTCAGACTTGGCGTCATTAAAGGCGGTATCAAGGTCGGTGATCGTGCGCTCGGCGGGGTTGGTTCCGCCTACCTGCCAGACCAAGGTTTGTGGCTCGGAGTGGATGAAAGTGCCATCCTTCTTTCGAGCCGAAGCGCGGTAGGTTACTTCGTAGTGGCCAGGACGGGTAAACGTCGTGGCGTTATGCGTGTGCGTGCCTGCATTGACCCAGGTGGTACGGAATCCCGGGTCGTGGGAGGACCAGAGGCGGTTCAGAGGATAGTTCTCGTCGCTGTAGGTAAACAGCTCCATGCGGCCGGGGCCCTTAAAATCAACGATTTCCATGTTGAAGGATTTATCGCGGAATTGATCGGTGGGAAGATCCGCGGCGGCACCGAACCCAGCCCAGATGGGCATGGTGTTTTTCGGGAAGCCTACTGCGGGGCCGCCGTAGTACATGAGCTGGTTTTTCTCGGCATTGAGAAACTCGAAGCGCGGGTCATCGGGAACGCGCCAGGCATAGGCTCCTAGGCCGCCATCGACGCGGCCGTGGCTGACCCAGTTGATCGTGTCCTCGATGGGGACTAGGCCCGCACTATTGGACATGAGTTTGAAGTTTCCGTCCTTCCACACCGCGTGCGGGGAATCTACGTGCGTTTGGGTGCGGACAAGTGGGGCGTCCTCAGCGAGGGCGAAGGGAGCGTGGAATAACGCGAGCGCCAAGGCCACGACTATGGTGGCAAGGCGCGGTAGTGAGGTGCGCAACGGCATAAGGTTCTCTCAAGGTTAGGTGCAGTGAACTTTTATATAGGTTGCGACGAATACTACACTATTGCAAACCGTTATCGTTAGCGTTGTTGAAAATAGTGAACCTTTGCCCGCGAGCTGGGAAAGAAGATATAGAAAGTCCCCACCTCCGGTTGCGGAAGCGGGGACTGTGTAAAGCTGAGGAAAAGGAGCGGATAAGCGGAAGACGGGCGAGTGACCGCAGTGCTGCTGAGCGGTTAAGATTTGTCGTCTGCGGTGTGGGTGGTGCCCTCGAATTGCCATCCCACGACGGCATTGCGAACGGCTGCCTTGAGGGGGTTAGCGGGTTGAATGCAGCTAATGGTCAGCAGCCTGCCTGGCATCGCCTCGTCTCCCCATACGCTTGAGTCCCCGGCTAGGCCTTGTTTATCGGGATCGTGAAGATCGGTTGCGGTGTAGGTGAGCCAGTTCTGGTCGGAATTCTTGGTGCGTACGTACAGCTTGTCGCCGATGCTGACCTTGTGCTCGTTGGCAGCGCCATCGTAAAGCTTATTGAATACGGCAGGCACGCCGGCGCCGGTGTGCCCAGCGATAACGACGATATCGTCGGCATTTGTTCCCGGCAGGGAGTAGGGGCGGTCATCGGCAGTATAAGTGCAAGCCTTATCCATGGTGTCAGGGTTTATGGCGCCATCGACTACGCGGCACGTGCCATCCTCAAATTGCGCATGGACGTCGATGGCAGGGATATACATTTCTAGTGCCGCCGACGGTTCGATTACGGGAGATGTTTCCCCAGGGGCCTCGTTGGTTTCTAACCCTTTGGGTGGGCTTATGCTTTGCTCGGTCGTATTGATGCTGCGATCGATCGTGCTGATGACGAGGATCGTTGCAACGATGCCGCCTGAGACTCGAAGAACTCCGGAGGACGCCCATGCGCCTTTAAAGCGATCCCAAGGGGAAGAAGGGGCTTTTCGGTGCCTTGGAACTGAGGTCTCTTTTATCCTGCGATTCGGGTAACGGCTTTGGATGTGACGCGCGTGATGCTCTGCTTTCCGCCAATCGCGCTCTGTGGAATGGTGCCGGCCAGATCCACCTTTGGGCCGGGAATATTTATCAGCACCGCTAGAAGCATGGCCTGGAGTGTTGTGATTTAAGGATGTAGTGTGGCGCGGTTGCGCTGCGGATAAGTGAGATCCCTTCCTCCGTGGGTGGTCTTGGTGCTCCACTGCGACCTCCGAGGAAACTAGGGACAATAGGGATGGGTGTGAGTCCAGCTTAGAGTAATAATTTTCTTTTCCGGCTTATCGAGGCAGCGGTTGCGCTAACCGCTACGATAATCCGTGGTTCTCTTGTCCGTATAAGTAAAGCTAAATAAGGAAAATAAGAAACGGTGTCTCTCAACGAAGCTGCCAAGGGCGCATCCCTGAAAAAGGCCGCCCTGCTCGATCAATCATTTGCACGATTTTCTGTCCGCGCAATCCTCGCCGGTGTCTACTTGTGCATCGGTACCGTGTTTGCCGGCGTCGTAGGCCAAGCGGTAGAAGGCGTTGCCCCGGGCCTGGGGTCTGTGGCATTTGCCCTGTTCTTCGGCTTGGGCCTATTTGCCATCGTTATCCTCGGCGCTGAGCTGGCCACCGGCAATATGATGTACATGGTCTACGGGGCGATACAGAAGCACCTGTCCTGGGGCAAGGCCTTCTACGTACTGCTTATTACCACGATCTTTAACCTAGTCGGCGCCATCATCTTTGCCGCCGTCATCGGCATGTCCGCCAAGCTCGCGAATATGGATCCCTCGCACCTGTTGGTCACCATCTCTGAAGGCAAGCTGACCAAATCCCCGCAGGGAATGCTCGTGGAGGGCATGGCCGCAAACTTCGTGGTCAATATGGGCATCGTTAGCGCGGTCTTTGCCAAGGACGTTGTGTCGAAGTTCTTTGTTATCGTCCCGATCATCGGTATCTTCGTGGGCCTGGGTTTGGAGCACGTAATTGCCAATTTCTGCCTCTTTGCGCTTACCTTCTTCGGCAGCGATCCACTGCCGGCCGCACTGACAATTGGCAATGTTGCTCTCAACTGGACGCTGGTGTGGATAGGCAACTTCATCGGCGGCGGCCTGCTCATCGGTGGCGTGTACGCCTGGCTCAATAATGGGCCGGAAGACTACCGCGACTAGGCCAGCGTGCCCGAATAAAGATTAAAGCGATCGGCGCGGGCAAAGCCAACCAGTGCCATGCCGGTCTCGCGCGCGGTCTCTACGGCAAGGGAGGAAGCGGCGCTGACGGCAACGAGCATGCCAAAACCTGCCATGGCGGTTTTTTGGACCAGCTCGAAACTGGCGCGCGAGCTCATGACCAAAATGAGGTCATCAGCGGGCAGGCGCTCTTCCATGAGCAGATTGCCAATGACCTTATCAGCGGCGTTGTGCCTGCCGATGTCCTCCCGGATGACCACCGGCTCACCCTCGAGGGTAAACGCGCCGGCGGCGTGGATTCCGCCGGTTTTGCGGAATTCCTTTTGGGCGGCGCGCAGCTTCTCCGGCAGCTGGACCACCAGCTGTGGGTCCACGGGGATCTGGGGAATGGGGTAGCGCGACTTCTTTGCCAGCGCCTCAATAGACGAGGTGCCGCATACCCCGCAGGCGGACGTCGTCGTGGTCAAGCGGAGATCGCTTAAGTCCAACGGCGTATTCTTCACCAAGTCTATGTCCAGCAGGTTATAGGTATTCATGCCCTCGACGGTGGCACCGGCGCAGTAGCGGGCAGTGGTGACATCGGAAAGCGCGGCGATATGCCCCTCGGAGTGGAGGAAACCGTGCGCCAATTCGATGTCGTGGCCCGGGGTGCGCATGGTGGTGGTGATGGTCTGCCCGCCTACGCGAATCTCAAGCGGCTCCTCGCCGGCGACGGTATCGGCGCGGGTATCTACCTGCGCGTGCTCGCCCAGACGGACCTTCGCGACAGCAAACGTGGCATTCTTACGTCCAGCCATTACTTCAGCGCCTCCTTGAGGGTTTCGATATTTACCTTGGCTTCTGCCGTGCTTGCCGATGCCAACCCCACCACGAACGCCGTCAACGGTGCTGCCGGCCGCGATTGGGTATGGGCCACGTCCTTGGTTAAATCCAGCAGTTCCCGGGTCAGCGCCGTGGCCTCGTGGGGCTCGAGGTTTAATAGCCGTGCGGCTTCTTCAAGCCATTGGTGGGCGGTGCGGATCGGATCTTCGTTCTCGGTACTCATCTCAACTACTCCTCAATTATGTGGCGCTGCATCCGACTGTAATGAATGCAGCGGATTTATTTGGAAAACCGCAGGATATGGCGTAAAGTGTTCCCGCGTGCCTGCGCTACAACCGGTGCACGCGCAAAGCCCTGCGGGTTTTGCGTGCTGAACTGGCAAAACGCAGAGCCGAAAAAGAATTGAACATCAACTTTGTTGTAGGCCCCTCGCCGTTTATAGCGGACCGTTGTCTGAATCAAAGGGTGGCGAGCGCCTTGCGGTATTGACCGTGAGGAGCGTGAGTAGCCCGAAATCACACGGAAAACGCTTTGGTGAGCACGGGAACCGCAACGAGAAAGGTACACGGTCACTCATATGACTATGACTGATCCTATTGCCGACATGCTGTCGCGTGTGCGTAACGCAAGTAACGCACACCACGACGTCGTGTCGATGCCTACCTCCAAGTTGAAGGCAAACATTGCTGACATCTTGAAGCAGGAAGGCTACATCGCTGACTACACCGTTGAGGGTCACACCCTGTCCCTCGAGCTGAAGTACAACAACCGCGAGCGTTCTCTGTCTGGTCTGCGTCGCGTGTCTAAGCCGGGTCTGCGTGTGTATGCAAAGTCCACCGAACTGCCACAGGTCTTGGGCGGCCTGGGCGTGGCTATCATTTCCACGTCCCACGGTGTGCTGACTGACCGTCAGGCTGAGGAGAAGGGCGTAGGCGGAGAAGTTCTCGCCTACGTCTGGTAAAGGGAGGTTTGACACATGTCTCGAGTCGGTCTAGCACCGATCGCCGTACCAAACGGCGTCGAAATCAACATCAACGGCCAAGACGTTGAGGTCAAGGGCCCTAAGGGTACCCAGAGCGTAAACGTTCCGGATCCGATCACCATCAACGTGGAAGACGGCATCTTGACCGTTTCCCGCCCTGATGATCACCGCAAGCACCGTGCACTGCACGGCCTGTCCCGCTCGCTGCTCAACAGCGCCGTCATCGGCGTGACCGAGGGCTTCACCATCAAGATGGAAATCTTTGGTGTCGGCTACCGTGTGCAGCAAAAGGGCCAGGACCTGGAATTCAGCCTGGGCTATTCCCACCCGGTCCTCATCAAGGCTCCGGAGGGAATCACCTTCGCAGTGGACGGCAACACCAAGCTGTCCATTACCGGTATTGACAAGCAACTAGTCGGACAGATCGCCGCTAATATCCGTCGCCTGCGTAAGGACGATCCTTATAAGGGCAAGGGTATTCGCTACGAAGGCGAGCAGATCCGTCGCAAGGTCGGAAAGACGGGTAAGTAAGCAATGGCAAACACTGAAAACACGAAGCGCACTCCAGTCGGCAAGGACATTTCTTCTCGTCGTCGCGAAGCACGCGCACGCCGCCACTTCCGTATCCGTAAGACCCTGCGTGGCACCCCTGAGTCCCCGCGCTTGGTCCTGCACCGCTCTTCGCGCCACATGCACGTCCAGGTCATCGATGACTTGGCAGGCCACACCCTGGTTTCTGCATCCTCCATGGAAGCGGACATCCGTGCATTCGAGGGCGATAAGAAGGCAAAGGCTGCCAAGGTGGGCGAACTGATTGCTGAGCGCGCCAAGGCCGCTGGCATTGAGCAGGTCGTCTTTGACCGCGCAGGCTACAAGTACCACGGCCGCGTCGCTGCGCTGGCAGACGCCGCACGTGAAGGTGGTCTGAAGTTCTAATGATCATCGTCAACGGAAACATCAACGGAAGGATCGCGTAATGTCGGACCGTGAACAGCGTGACGGCGGACGCTCCGCCGAGAACAACAAGAACAACCGCGGCGGCAACGGCCGTCGCAACGATCGTCGTAACCAGCAGGACAACGAGCGCGATAAGTACATCGAGCGCGTTGTGACCATCAACCGCGTCTCCAAGACCGTTAAGGGCGGCCGCAACATGTCCTTCACCGCTCTCGTCGTCGTTGGTGACGGCCAGGGTCAGGTAGGCGTTGGCTACGGCAAGGCTAAGGAAGTTCCGGCTGCAATCCAGAAGGGTGCAGAAGAGGCTCGCAAGAACTTCTTCCGCGTACCTATGGTTGCCGGCACCATCACCCACCCGGTCGAGGGTCGCGACGCAGCGGGCATCGTCATGATGAAGCCCGCCGCTCCTGGTACTGGTGTCATCGCCGGCGGTGCTGCTCGTCCAGTGCTCGAATGCGCTGGCGTGCAGGACATTCTGTCGAAGTCCCTGGGCTCCGACAATGCACTCATCGTCGTCCGCGCTACCGTGGACGGCCTCAAGCAGCTGGTTCGCCCCGAAGAGGTTGCCGCACGCCGTGGCAAGTCCCTCGAAGAGGTCACCCCGGCCCGTATGCTGCGCAAGCGCGCAGGTCAGGAGGCATAAACAATGGCTCTGAAGATTACACAGGTAAAGGGCCTGGTGGGCACCAAGCCGAACCACCGCAAAAACATTGAGGCTCTGGGCCTCAAGCGCATCGGTCAGTCCGTAGTTAAGCAGGACACCCCGATCATCCGCGGTATGGTTCACAAGGTTCGCCACCTGGTCACCGTCGAAGAAGTGGCAGGGGAGTAAACCATGGCTGATATCATCAAGCTGCACGACCTGCGCCCAACCGCAGGAGCAAATAAGCCCAAGACCCGCGTCGGCCGCGGTGAGGCATCCAAGGGTAAGACCGCTGGTCGCGGTACCAAGGGTACCGGCGCTCGTAAGCAGGTTCCCGCTGCTTTCGAGGGTGGACAGATGCCCATCCACATGCGTCTGCCTAAGCTCAAGGGATTCAAGAACCCGAACCACGTTGAGTACCAGGTTGTTAACGTGGCTGACTTGGCCGAGAAGTTTGCCGATGGCGGCGACATCACCGTCGCTGACATCGTAGCTGCTGGCCTCGTCCGCGCTAACCAGCCGGTCAAGGTTCTGGGCAGCGGCGACATCAACGTTAAGTTGAACGTCACCGCAGACAAGTTCTCCAAGTCCGCTGTAGAAAAGATTGAGGCTGCTGGCGGTTCCGCCAACACCAAATAATCTGGACTAGAGAATAGCTACACCCCATTACGTTGTTAGCAGTTCCACCCCAGGGCACCGAAGATTCATAGCCTGTCCACCCGAGTGGGCGGGCTATGTT
>NZ_JBEHFR010000044.1:0-9367 GCF_040225635.1 Corynebacterium sp. KPL2830
GTCTCGCCATAGTAGTCATTCTGGTTCATCTCCTTATGCGGGTTAGGTTCCCACACACAAACCATTAGACACTCTCACCATCTGGGGGTCAGGTCCTCACGCATGTCAGAAGAACTTGACGACATGGTCGCAGACTTCAAAAACCGCCCACTAGACCCCGGCGGGTACGCCTTTGTGTCGTGTGACGCGCTCACGATCAAAGTCCGTGAAGGCGGCCGGGTGGTCACATGCTCAGTGCTGCTTGCCACCGGAGTCAACGCCGACGGGTACCGCGAAATGCTCGGCATGCACGTCGCCACCGCGGAATCCAACGCATCGTGGAAAGGCTTCTTCCAGGACTTAAAAGCCCGCGGACTTACCGGGGTATTCCTTATCACCAGTGATGCCCACGAAGGCATCCAGCACGCCATTTCCGAAGTGCTACCCAATGCGTCGTGGCAGCGGTGCCGCACCCTTTTCGCGAAGAACCTCTTAAGAAAAGGTCCCGAAAACACAATGGCCGATGGTCTCTGCGATGTTCCAGACGATCTTCCAGCAACCTGACGCCACATCCACCTGGTCCCAAGCCCGCGAGGTCGTCGACCTGCTGGAACCGAAATTCCCTCACGTCGCGGCGTATTTGGAGGAATCACTCGATGAAGTACTGGCGTTTACCGCAGCTCCGAAACCAGTCTGGACGAAGGTATGGTCAAACAACCCCACAGAACGGTTAAACCGAGAGGTCCGCCGGCGCACCGACGTCGTCGGCATCTTCCCAAACCGTGAATCCATCATCCGGCTTGTCGGTGCGGTCCTAGCCGAGCAACACGACGATTGGATCCAACAAAAACGCTACATGGCACTTTCAGCACTCGAATACACCAAACACCTCATGCACCACCCAGGAGATCATCGTGGCGACCACCACCAGCTAACCGCTTAACCAAACCCCGAACTTCATACCGAGCCGAAAGCACAAACCGCTACACCACTACACGGGACTTGACCCTGGTCATCGATGCTCTAGCCCACGCACATGGTGTGCGTGGGCTAGAGCATCGATAACTAGTGAGACACGCATGTGGTCTGCGAGTGCATAACCTGCAAGTTTACGCGAGTAAGTATCAATGACTGTGGCAAGGTACATGTTTTTTCCTCCCTTACAGGGCAGGTAGGTAATGTCACTGACATACACATGGTTCGGCTCATTAGCTGTGACCTTGCGGCCTACTAGATCTGGCATGACGCGGTGACCAGGCTTGCGCCTAGTGGTGGTGCATCGACGCCGTTTAGTAAAGCCTTTAAAGTCCCATGGATTTCATGATTCGTGCAACTTTCTTGTGATTCGTCGGACCACAGCTCTCATCGGCTTTAAGGCTTGCGGCGATGCGTTTAGCCCCATAAAGCCCGTGCTCATCGTCGAAGATGGTCTTTATTCTTGCACCAATAAGACCGTCTGAATACATCTTTAACCTGCGCTTTTTACGGGTGTGGACCCATTTATAGAACGAGGAACGATTGAGCTTTAACACGTGGCGCATCCGTGTGAGGCGAGTACTTTATTCGGTGGTCATCGACGAACTGGAAGCGGATCACCAGCGTGTCTCTTCGGCAAAATATTTCGCGGCCTTACGCAGGATATCGCGTTCTTCGCGCAGTTTTGCGTTTTCTTTCTCTAGCTGGCGGATTCGCGCAGAATCATTCGCCGCTTGGGCTTTATCATGCACGGCTTTTATGCGGGCACGTTTGCCGGTGCCGTACTTTTTGACCCAAGAATGCAGCGAAGCTCGGTTGATGCCGAGTTCGGCTAATGCTGAGTTCAGCGAGAGGTCCTCATTGTTCCTTATAGAGGGCCACGGCATCGCGTTTGAACTGTTCGGAATACCTGGACATGATGGTAGATTACCTTTCTTCCCAGTCCGACTGGGCTGGATATCAGGTGTCCACCAAATGGGGATCAGGTCCGAACGCAGATAAACATAACCTGCCCCAGCATGGGGCTAGGAGTATGAATCCTGGGCTCCTCCGAACGGAACTGCTAACAGCGTAATGGGCAGGCGGTTGCCTGCCCCTCGCTGCTAGCTACGCTTGCCCCGCGAGGGCTACCTGGGCCGCGTGCACGGCGGCCTTATCGGCTTCCTGGATGAACCACGAATCGGTGCCGGGAATCGGCGGGGCCAGGGTGGTATCTGGGTACTCGGCGTGGGCGGGGATTCCTACGAGGTGCAGGCGCTCATCCACGGTGCCGTCGGCGTTGTGGACCTGGCGGGTTTCGGGGTCCTCGGCAGGCGAGCCGGTGGGTACCTCGATGCCATCGCGGGCGGTTTCCGTAAACGCGCGCACGCGGCCGGATTTCACGAGGGAGTGCATGAAGGAATCGTGCGGGGTGCGACGGATATCGGGCTTGTGCACCCAGGCATCGAGAAGCGTCGTGCCCGGGATGCGCTTGCCGCCGGATGCGCTGGAGCTGATGGTCCATTCGCCGGCGTCGGCATTCGTGCCCAGGACGGGATTGCCGCCGACGAAGCTGACAATGCCGGCATCGACAAGCGCCAGCAATTGTTGCGTGCGGAAAGGCGGCGGGCCGGAGCACGTGGTCTGACCCAAGGAAATGGCCTTATCGAACATGTGGTGGCGCGACTCCAGGGTATAGCGGCCCTCGGCGCCCAGCACCTGGGTGGGCTTGCGGGAGAAACCGACTGACCACAAGGCGGCGCGCACCGGGCTTTCCGGGCCCTTCTGGGCCTCTGCCAGGTCCTCGCACAGGCTCTGCGCAATGTGCTCGGTGAGCTCTTGTTGGCTGGAAAAGTCCTCCGTGAGCAGGTGGATCCAGCGCAGCAGGCTGAAATCTTTGGTGGTATGGCGGTGAATGACCTCATCGAGCTGGGCCAGGCCGTTATAGGCCACACCAGCATCTACCGGGGTGGCATCGAGCGCAGCGATGATCTCCTCGCGGGAGGCGCGCAGGCTCTCCGGCTCGACGCGGGCGAGGGTATCGATATAGGCCTGGTAGGCATCGCGGGCGACCGCCGGCCACACCTCGGTGTCATAGTTAATGGAGCGCGCGCCCGTGCGGTGGGATAGCTCGGCGACGACCTTCTTTAACCGCGGGATCTCCGCGGCCGGTGGGAGGGAGCCTTCATCGGATTGCGGCAGGAAGGGATAGCCGCGCCGGGAGGCGGCCGCAAAGGTGGGCTCGGTGCCGGTGGCCTCATAGCGCATGCCCCAAGGCTTGGATGAATCCTCGACGAACTTGCCGCCGCGGCCCACGGTGGACAGGATGAGGATATCGAAAAAGCCCATGCCAAGGCCGCGCACGAGGACCTTCTCGTTGTCCTTGATGGAGTCAACGCCCTGGTCAATAGGGTTATCCGCGCGAATCCAGCGCAGGCTGGGATTTTCTTCCAAGGTCTTTAAGATCCACCGCTCGTTTTCGGTATAGCCTTGATTTTGCCAGCCGGTGACCGCCAAGGTGGAGCCGGCCGCAACGGTGGTGTCGTTATTAAGGTGCAAAATATCTGCGCCCTCGCGGGATTCAATATCCACCACGCGGGCGTGGTGTTGCTTGACCTCTACCCACTCTGGCACGTCCTGCAAGACAGAGCGGAAGACCCACAGGATGTAGTGGCCGTACAGCGCGCGCGCCAAATAGGATTCGGGGCGCAGCTTCTCCAGCTCTGCGCGGCCGAATTCCTCAAGCACCTGCGGATCCAGCGGGTGGGTGGCGACGTAATCGCGGGCGCCGGGGGACACGTGGGCATCGCCAAGCGTCAGGCGGATCCACTCGTAGATGGTGGGGCCTTCAACCACTGGGGCCTCCACGGTGGAGCCGGGTTCAGAAAACAGCGTCATGCCGTGCGCGAAGGTATTCATACACAGGTACTTGGGCTGGTTGATATCCCAAATCTTGCCGCCGCCGTGCTGGGCATCATCGATAAGGTGCAGCGTCAGCTTCTCTGGTGGGTGAGACACAGTATTGAGTTGTGCCACGAGGCGCTCGAGGACGGAAATGCCGCGGGGGCCAAGTCCAATCAGCGCGATGGATGAAGTGTTATCGGTCAACGCGGAGCCCTACCTTCTAGCTTATAGACCAAGCGGAATTGTCATAATAGACAATGAAGTCTATCAGTTGGGGCGCTGGCTAAATATGCATCCACTGTGGCTCCGCGGTGGCAGGGCGCGCTCGCCAGCCGGAACGCCCCGAGTAGGTGTGAAATTAATTCTTGGCTAGGCAGATTGGTAGACAGATCGGTAGGCGAAGTGGCGTGTGGAGGGGTGCGGGGGTGTCGGGCTGAGGCGTTGCCTTAGGAAGCTGGTGCGCGGGTAAGATCGCGGACATGACAATCAAGGTTCGCGATGCCCACTTACACAACCTGCGCAATGTCGATGTGGATATGCCGCGCGGCCAACTCGTGGCGGTGACGGGAGTCTCCGGTTCCGGAAAGTCTTCCCTGGCCTTTGGCACCATTCACGGGGAAGGGCAGCGCCGCTACCTGGAATCGGTGGCGCCGTTTGCGCGCCGGCTCATTAGCTCCGCGGTGGACCCACAGGTAAGCCAGGTAGAGGGCTTGCCGCCCACGGTGGCGCTGCAGCAATCCACCTCCGGCGGCGGGGCGCGCTCCACGGTGGGCACGGTCTCCGCACTGTCTAATAGCGTGCGCTTGTTGTACTCGCGCGCCGGGGATAACCCTGAGGGGCTCTACTCGGATGCCTTTTCACCAAATACCCCAGAGGGCATGTGCCCGCAGTGCCAGGGCGCGGGCGTGGTGCACGAGCCCACCGAGCAATCGATGGTGCCCGATCCCACCTTGTCCATTGAGGAAGGCGCCATTAAGGCCTGGCCCGGTGCGTGGGCGGGCAAGAATTTTCACGATATCCTCATGAACTTGGGCTATGACCTGGATTCGCCTTGGCAAGACCTGCCGCAGGAAGACCGCGACTGGATCCTGTTCACTGAGGAGCGTCCCGTGGTCACCGTAAAACCCCTGCGCGGTGCGGACCAGATCCAGCGCAATTATGAGGGCACGTGGCGCTCGGTAGCCAGCTACCTCACCAAGACGCTGCAGGAGACCCAATCGGAATCGCTGCGCAAGCGCACGTTGTCCTTCATGGAATCCCGCGAGTGCGATACCTGCCACGGTCGCCGGTTGAACCCGCGGGCACTCAAGGTGACGTATGCGGGAATGAGCATCGACAAGCTGGGCGCCCTGCCGCTGGACCGGGTCTATGAGGTACTCAGCGCGCAGGAACCGGAGGAGAATTCCGCTGAGGATCTGCTGCTCAAGCAGGTGCTGCCGGCGCTGACCTCCGCCCTGGAGCTGGGGCTGGCGCACCTGAGTCTGGACCGGCCCACCCAGAGCCTTTCGGCGGGCGAATTGCAGCGCATTCGGCTCGCCGCCCAGCTGCGCTCCGGCCTCTTTGGCGTGGCGTATGTGCTCGATGAGCCGTCCGCCGGCCTGCACCCCGATGAGCGCGGGGCGGTGCTGGACATGTGCCGCCGGTTCATCGCCGCCGGCAATTCGGTGCTGCTGGTAGAACACGATATGGATCTGGTAGCCCAGGCGGATTGGCTCGTGGACGTTGGCCCCTACGCCGGTGAGGGCGGCGGCAAGGTGGTCTATTCCGGTCCGGTCGAGGACTACGACGCCGATACCCCCACCGCCCGCGCCTTGGCGCAGCGTGAGCTCGCGCTTGCCGATGCCCCCCGTACCCCCTCCAACCACCTCCGCCTGCGCGGCATTTCCGCGCGCAGCATCGACGGGCTCGATGTGGACTTTGGCCTAGGGCAATTTACCGCGGTGGCCGGGGTTTCGGGCTCCGGTAAATCGACGCTGGTAAGCACCGTGCTGGCAGAAACCCTCAAGGAATCCGCCACCGCCGTGGCGGATGAAGATAAAGACGACGCGGACGAGGGCAGCCACGAGTTCTCGCTTGCCGGGGTAGAGGGCCTGGATAAGGTCTCCCGTCTGGTGCAGATTTCCCAAAAGCCCATTGGCCGCACCCCGCGGTCCACGCTGGCCACGTATACCGGCCTTTTCGATAACGTGCGCAAGCTCTTTGCTTCCACCCCAGAGGCCAAGGAGCGCAAGTGGACGGTCTCGCGCTTTTCCTACAACGTGAAGCAGGGCCAGTGCCCCACCTGTGGTGGCGCCGGAAAAATCGAGGTAGAGCTGGTCTTTTTGCCGGGTTCCTATACCACTTGCCCGCAATGCGGCGGTGCCCGCTTCAACGATGAGACCCTCGAGGTGACCTGGCATGGGCGCAGCATCGCAGAGGTGCTGGAGCTTACCGTGGATGAGGCCGCCGAATTCTTTGCCGAGGAACTAAAGATCCACCGCGCCATCGCCACGCTGCAGGCCGTGGGCCTGGGCTACCTCCGCTTGGGACAAGGCGCGCCGGAGCTTTCCGGCGGTGAGGCGCAGCGCATCAAGCTCGCCACGGAGCTGCAACGCTCCCGCAACTCGCGGCGCGGGCACACGGTCTACATGCTGGATGAGCCCACCACCGGCCTGCACCCGGCCGATGTTGCCTTGTTCAATGCGGAGCTGCACAAGCTTGTCGATGCCGGGCATACCGTGATCGTCATCGAACACGATCTCAACGTTCTGGCGAGCGCGGACCGCATCATTGAGATGGGCCCTGGCGCCGGTGCGGACGGCGGGCAGATCATCGCCGATGCCACCCCAAGCCAGCTGGCCGTAGAAGATACCGTGACCGGTCGGGCGCTGCGGGCGCGGCAGCTGCAGGGCTAGCATTCCCCTCGGTTCAACGCTGGCGTCTGGGAGATTCCCTGGGAACTCACAGGAAAATGATGTACAGCTGGTAGGCATGACAAATAATGGCTTTGGTGAAAACGGTTCCAATGGCCGAAAAGGCTCTCATGATGATGGGCGCGGCACTGACGAGACCCGCCAGTGGTCTGGCCCGGCCGAGGATGCCACGCGCCAGATAGGCCGCGTCCCAGATAACGCGGCCGGTAATGCCCGCAGCCAGCACCCACAGCAGTATTTCCCGGGTGCGCAGCAGCCGCAGAATGAGACGCGGCAATTCGACGCGAACGCCGATTACCAGCAGAATTACCAACAAAACTACCAGCAGCCCGGTGGGCAGTATGGCCAGCAGTACGGTCAACAACAGTATGGCCAGCAACAATACGCCCAGCAGCAGTATGAGCCGGTGCCGTCGGACTATGACCCGGACCAGCGTGGCAGGGGAAAGAAAAACGGCGGGATGGCCGGGGTCTTTGCCGCCATCGCCGTGGTTGCCATCCTGGCGGCGGGCGCCCTGTTCTTCTTGTGGCGCAATGCCGCGAGCGATGCAGATAAGCCCGCGCCAGAACCGGTGACGGAAACCACGACCACGCAGGTGCCCACCACGGTGACCGAAACCGAGGATGCGGGCCCAGACATTTCTGAGCGCCTGCGCAATCTGCCGAACCTGCAAGACGAACTCCCTGAAGATATTCCTACCGAGCTGCCACCGGAAATCCAGGACCGCCTGGAAGAAGGCGATGACCTCGACGTGGAGCGCCTCTTGCGAGACCTCTTTGGCAATGGCGGCAACCAGCAGCAGGGCTAACCAGCGGTACCGGATATAGGCAGGGCGGCGGCGCGGCACGGCACGGCGCGGCGCGATTGCCGTTTGCCGATTCCCAGCCGCTGCGCCGCAGTAGGTAAAATCTGGCAGCATGAATGAATCGATGCAGCTGGCTGAACAGGTGGCCGCCCAATTGGCGCGCCACCTTACCGATGTGGTGCTGTGCCCGGGATCCCGCAACGCACCGCTGTCCCTCGCGCTCCTCGCGCGCGAGGATATCCGGGTGCATACGCGCATTGATGAGCGCGGCGCTGCGTTTACCGCCTTAGGCATGGCGCGCGTGCAGCACCGCCACGTCGGGGTAGTGATGACCTCCGGCACGGCCGTGGCCAATACGCTGCCCGCGGTGGTTGAAGCGCACTATTCGCATACCCCGCTCGCCATTATTAGCGCCGACCGCCCAGAGCGGCTGATCGGCACCGGTGCTTCCCAAACCATCGTGCAAGACGGCATCTTCGGCGTCTATGCGGATACCACCCAGGTCAACGAGCAAAAAGATATCGCCGCTATTGCGGAGCGATTTGAGCGCGATCTTCAGGTGCACATCAATATCGCCTTTGACGCGCCGCTGGTAGGAGATAGCCTGCCGGAACCTGTAGGTGGCGATGGCACTCGCGCGGCTACCCCGCGATTTTATGACCACGGCGAGGTCGCTGTGGACTTAAGCAAAAATACCCTCGTCATCGCCGGCGATGAGGCCTGGGAGGTCGAGGGCTTAGAAGACGTACCGACCATCGCGGAGCCCTCCGCGCCGGGCCCGTTCCACCCCGTGCACCCAGCCTCAGCGCATATTTTCCGCAAGGCGCAGGTTTCCGCGAATGACTACGTGGTCAATACCAAGGTCGAGCAGGTCATCGTGGTGGGCCACCCCACGCTGCACCGCGGGGTGCTCGCGCTGATGAATGACCCGGATATCGAGCTCGTGGTGCTCTCGCGCACAGCGGACTTTACCAACCAGCGCGGGGATAACGCGCGGCTTGGCACCACCGTTAAGACCACCGGGGAGCCAAGCCGCGAGTGGCTCAAGATCTGCCAGGGCGCGACCGACATGGCCGGCGAGGCCGTGCGCACAACCCTGGAGGATGAAGAGATCGGGTTTACCGGACTGCACGTAGCGGCGGCGGTAGGCGATACGCTCGCGGTCAATGACACGGTGGTGCTCGGCGCCTCGAATCCGGTGCGCGATGCCTCCCTCATCGGGCTGCCCTTTGACGGCGTGGATACCTACGCCCCGCGCGGGGTGGCCGGCATCGATGGCACCGTCTCCCAAGCCATCGGCGTCGCCCTGGCCACGCAATCGCTGGATCCCACCAATTGGCGCGCCCCACGCGTGATGGCCCTGGTAGGGGATGTGACCTTTTTGCACGATGCCAATGGGCTGCTGATCCCGGAGGACCAGCCGCGGCCAGAGAACCTCACCATCGTGGTGGCCAATGACAACGGCGGCGGCATCTTCGAAACCCTGGAACAAGGCGCGCCCGCGCTTCGCGATGCCTTCGAGCCGGCCTTTGGAACGCCGCATGGGGTGGGCATCGGCAAGCTGGCAGAGGCGTATGGCGCCGATTACCGCTTGGTGACCACCCCGCAGGAGCTGCTGGATACCCTGGCAGAGCTTAAGGAATACTCCACGGGCATCACCATCGTAGAAGCGCAGACCACCCGTGCCACGCGCCGGGCGCTGCAGGATAAGCTCACGCATAAGGTGGGCCAGTAAGTGGCCCCGCGCTATACGCCCGCGGTGTTTCGGCGCCGGCTGCACCAGCTCGTGCTGGCCGTCTATGTGGCGCTGATC
>NZ_JBEHFR010000045.1:0-9311 GCF_040225635.1 Corynebacterium sp. KPL2830
GAACTCACAATGAACATCCTCTCCTACGGACACAAGATCCGTACTAATAGGGTGTCCACTAAACGAGGGTAACCTCACCCTACCCCCACCAACACAAAATGTCGTTTAACTCGACACGCCGAAAAACAACACGTTTTGTCGTTTAACCCCGAAACCACCGGATACACAAGAACGAAGAAGCCCTCCCACCAGCATTTTCTCTGGTGAAAGGGGCTAAAATTGCTCCTCCAACTGGGCTCGAACCAGTGACCCTTCGATTAACAGTCGAATGCTCTGCCAACTGAGCTATGGAGGAATATCCATGTTGTACTTCGAACGTGCCGTTCTCTGTGCAACGAGAATTAACTATATAGGCTAACGTCGTTTTCACACAAATCGCCTGGTTAGCCGGAAAAATGAGGGACTCTACGAGGGGCAAGGCGGGAGGCATCGAAAAGCGCATGGCTTGTGCGTTTCTGTGTCGAAAGTAGGACCCGGGCTTTGGTTGAGGCTGGCTAATTTTCTCTTTTCCTGAACACCGTTCAATACGTCCGGTACCCTCAGATTATGACTTATTTCTCAGTGCGAATGCGGTCTGATTCCGCAGGCCAGCACATTTCGGGAGCAGAGCGAATCGCCAGGGAACACGAGGTTCCGTCGGTCTGCGCGGCGCTATCCCAGCGGGCTTTGGCGCACCCGAAGGGAATGGCGGAAAATACCTTCATCACCGTGGAGGCTTTGGCCGAGTCCGATATTCTGCATGTCCCTGCCGTAGAGGTAAAAGAAGAACCGGTGCAATCGCCTTCGCAGGCTAGGGACATCATCGAGGAACTATTGCGCCCCATGACCGCTCATTCCCAGGTAGTCATTGAAGAGACGTTTAGCGCCAGGAATATGCGCGGAGCAATGCTCATCGCAGCCGATACGGGCACTCGCTGCGAACCAGATGCACAGCGAGGAGTCCGCGTAAGCCACATGGACGCGTGCGGCGCTACAGATGAGGCTTTCAAAGGCAAGGACGCTGCTCGTGAAGCCATCGTGCTGGCGAGCAAGGTAGCCGCGCATCCCGATGTCTTAGCAGAACTCTGTGTGTCTGATGACCCGGCCTATACCACCGGCTATGTCTGCATAGATGACACGTACCACCGCCTGCCGCGCATTAAGGAACCTGGATCGGAGGAAGGAGCGAGGGCGTTCATCATCAAACCAGGAGCCGATATTGAAGCGCTGATAGATTATCTGGAAAACCGCGCCGTACTCGTGGATTTTGAGGCAGAAAAGTGAACGAGAGCCTAGAAGAAGTCGCATCTGCTCGTCTTGATAAGTGGCGAGAGGACGGCCTGTGGCGCAGCCCTTCGGTCTTTGCGAGCGGGCAAGTGCCAGAAAGCTCCCTGCGGACCGACCCCGAAAAGGCAGCTAAGGAGGCGGTGCTCTTTAGCTCGTCGAATTACCTGGGTCTGGCAGAACATCCGGAGATTAAAAACGCCGTAAAGGACAGCGTTGATCACTACGGCGCAGGCTCAGGCGGCTCGCGTTTGACCACCGGCACGTCTGAATTACACGTTGCGGTAGAAGCCGCTGCGGCCCAGCTGACTGGGTATCCAGACTCGGTATTCTTTGCCACCGGGTACCAGGCCAACCTATCGACGTTGCAGGCGTTGGCCTCGCCCGAGCTCACCATTATTTCCGATGCGCGCAACCATGCCAGCATTATCGATGGCTGTCGGCTCGCAAAGGCGAGTGGCGCCTCCCTCGTCGTTACGGCGCACCGCGATACCCGCGCTGTAGAAAACGCTTTGGTCACCAGGACCACCAAGTATGCCTTGGTTATTACCGATGGCCTCTTTTCCATGGACGGGGTGCTTGCACCCTTGCCTGAGCTATCGCGGCTGGCACGCGAACACGGCGCGTGGCTTATGGTCGATGATGCTCACTCGTTTGGCACCGTCGGCAACCGCGGCCTTGGCCTCCCAGAATATTTCGGCGTCCAGCCCGATATTCAGCTTATTACCGCTAGCAAGGCGCTTGGCGCCGAAGGCGGCCTCGTGGCAACGAGCAAGCCGGTTGCCCAGCTATTGCGGCAACAAGCCCGGTCCTTCGTATTTTCTACCTCTCCCACGCCAGCAACATCGGCCGCCGTGCTCGCGGCGTTAAAGCTCATTGAGTCTGATCCCAGTCTGGTTAACCAACTGCAGGACAATATTGCTTATTGGCACAAAACACGCGGGACTACGCCACAGCAAGGGCCGATTATCCCCGTGCACGTCGGCGATGAAGCCGCCGCGATGGACGCTAGCGCTGCACTGCTTGACCGTGGATTTATCGTCCCGGCAATCCGGTGGCCCACTGTTGCACGTGGCGCTGCGATACTCCGCGTTACCCTCATGGCAACCCATACGCGCGCGCAGATCGATGCCCTCTGCACAGAACTTGAACAGCTGGGTTTATAAGCAAAACGCTCGGTGAGTGCGTTCAGGGAGTGGGGTTCTCCTCGCATACACTGGCAGGCATTATGAGCAGCTTCATTATTGACTATTCATGGCTCCATGAGCTGGTGCTGTACGGGCGTGACGCCGAGCTGTCCGCTGCAATTACCGGCAACTGGGACATTATTGAAGCTATATGGGACTTGGAGGAAAAGCACGCTATAGAAGAGGACTCCAGTTTCTTTGGCGGCGAAAATTGGACCGCGCGCTTTGTGTCCGGCCTCGATGATGGCGGCCCCTTGGACGTGGGGCTATTGGACGAAGAAGATACTTCAGTGATGCTCGAGCTCTCCGTTACCGGTGACGATGAAGAGACAATGGAGCACGCGCTTATCGATGCCACCGAGACCATCACCTGGCATTTATCCGACTGGGGCTTCGAAGACATCGAGTGGACCGCGATGCAGTGAGAAAAAGAGGTTCCGCCAGCTGGACTGGAGATACTCGATGGCGGTTGATCGTTGGTGAAGAACCCAAGCGATGTGGCTACTGCTCTATTGAAAATTGTCAGCGGGACCAGTTAAGCTTTCATTACGACGAGCCGGATACCGGAACGATGTCGCCTGGAGCCGCGTAGGCTCCAGAGCTTTATTTGGGACTTCATACTTACGCTTATGTGAAGTTTCCCGAGTTTTGTTCCTAGGCATTTGCCTTGATTTCTAATATCTCTTGTGGCGGGTTCTGCTTCCATAATCCTGTTTCAGGCTCGTTGGGGTTGATATCCCAAGCTCTGGTGGAGTCTGGTCTCAGGTCAGCTTGACACTCGCTCAAACCTGACAACTTCAATCTCGATTGAGGTTGCCCTCGTTTGGTGGACACCCGATTAGTGCGGATCTTGTGTCCGTAAGAGAGGATGTTCATTGTGAGTCAACAACGCCAGAAATACACACCTGAGTATCGACGCGAAGCCGCGAACCTGGTAATCGAATCGCAGCGCCCAATTGCTCATGTAGCGAAAGAAATTGGTGTCGCACCAGGTCTTTTAGGCCGATGGGTGAAAAATGAGCGTCAACGCCTAAGGATCCTCCGATGGGCTACGCGAAGCGGATCTTCGTGCGGAGAACGCTCGTCTGCGTCGTGAGTTGGCTGAAGCCAAGATGGATAACGAGCTTTTGTCACAAGCGACAGCCTTCTTCGCTTTAAGGCAACGCGAACAGAAAAGTTCGAATTAATGTAGCCAGAGCAAGGCGAACTACAGCATCAAACGCATGGCACGACTATTAAAAGTGTCTCGGTCTGAATACTACAAATGGACCCATATACAGCAGCAACGCTTAACCGGTAAGGATGATCGTGCATCATTTTACAATGATGTTGACCGCAAGATTCATCAGATTTGGAAAGACTCCGATGAGGTCTATGGTGCTCCGCGGATCACCGCAGAACTAGGTGAGCGCTACCAGATCAGTATGAATCGCAAGACTGTGGCCAAGCGGATGCGCCTGATGGGCATTGAAGGGATCTCACCGCGTGCTTTCGTTCCAGTGACAACGATCCAAGCCAAACGTAAATCTGCTCTTCCTGAAGTGTCCCAGGTTTTGTTCCGTTTGAGTAGATGGGAAAATCTGGAACATGCCAAGAAAATTTGACCAGGATGCAAAGGACCGTGTGGTCCGCCTTGTAGAAGACCGCATCTTGACGGAAAACATGTCAATGCACCCCGCGTGCCAGGAAGTAGCTCCAAAGCTGGGGGTTTCATGGCACATAGCTCGTCAATGGACTTAAGTCTGCTCGTCGTGCGGGAAACATCCCAGAGCCTGTTCCTGAAGACTTGGCTGCGGAAAACGCGAGGCTACGCCGCGAAAATCACCAGCTTCGAGATACCAACGAGTTGCTGAAGGCCGCGTCAGCTTTTTCTCCTCACGACCAGGCCCCAAGCCTCGGTTATGATCCGGTTCATCGATAAATACCGGAATTGTTTCTCTGTCGAGTTCATCTGCACTGGCGTTAAAAGAATAACCGGGCTCGCGGGTTTATCACCTCGCGTGGTTATCGCCAGTCCATAGGCCACAGCCCGTGGGCTAAGTGCTCGTCGCCTTCGTGATGGCTGTTCTGGTTGAACGCAGTAGTGCCATTCATCGGGATAATGACGGTGTCTTAAGCGTGCGGACAATGTGGCATGCGCTTCACGGTGATGGAATAGATATCGGTCGTGAACACGCTACCCGGCTGATGCGCCTGGCTGGTGTTTCTGGCACAGGCAAAGGCGGATCACCTATCACAACCCGAAAAGCTCACGTGCCGGATCTGCGCCCAGACTTGGTCGATCGTGAGTTCAAAGCCCAGGGCCTTAAACAAGCTGTGGGTGGCCGACATTACCTACGTGCGCATGAAGAAAGGCTTCGGGGTCGGGCCCATGCGCACTGCAGGCATTACCGCTGCAAGCTCTCAATCAAGCGACCCAAGTGTGCGAGGGACACAAGAGGTCTTATTCACCATTCGGATCACGGCTCGCAGTACGTCAGCGTTGTCCACAACGAGCGTCTCGCCCAGCACGGGATTGCCGCTTCCACTGGGACTGTCGGTGACTGAAATGACAATGCTCTGGCTGAAAACGTTAACGGCTCCTCACAAGAGGCGAACTCATCCATAATCGCAGGTGGAATGATGTTGTCGAGGTAGAAATCGCCACATTTGAGTGGGTGTCATGGTGGAACGAGGTAAGGCTCCACCAAAGCCTGGGATACCAAACCCCAGCCGAAGCGGAAACCAAATTGTGGAAGCAGAACCCGCGACAGGGAATAATAGAAACCAAGGCACATGCCTAGGAACAAAACTCGGGGCACTTCACTATGTCGACTGGGCCGGTGACAAAGTGCCAGTGGTGGATCAGGCTAGTGGTGATACTGCATTCAAGGCCTCACTGTTCGTCGAGGTCAACCCATACTCAGGGCTGATGTATGTTACTGCTGCTGCGAATGAGAAGATGCCGGCGTGGATTGAGTGCCACATCAAAGCGTTGAACTATCTCGGCAAAATACCGGCGGTCATCGTGCCGGATAATGCTCCTACGGCGACCTACCGGCCGAAGAAGAAATCTACATATCGAATGGTCACTGACCGCTACGCAGCGTTTGCCGACTATTATGGGGTCACAATTGTGCCGACAAGACCTGGCAGGCCTCGTGACAAAGCGGCAGTAGAACGCGCTGTGAAAATCGTCTACACCAAAATCCTGGGTTACTTCGGCGATGAGGTCTTCTACAGCCTCAACGGCCTTAATGAGGCGATCGCTTATCGCCTTGCTGACATCAACGACACAATGACGCGGGCTGATGGCACAACACGGCGCCTGCGCTTTGAGCAAGAAGAGGCACCGGTGATGCGGGATCTTCCGCCCGCACCGTTTACGGAAGTGTCCTATAAGCGGCTCAAGGTCGATCGCAACTGGCACATCACTTGTGACTACCAGTACTATTCAGTGCCATTTCAGCTGGTAGGAGAATCGGTAACAGTCAGGCTCACCCCGAAGCTGGTGAGCGTCTTCAAAGGGGATCAGCTTGTTGCTGAACACACGCGCCTTCATGGATTTAAGTACCGTTATTCCACTGACCCCAACCATGGGCCCAGTGGCGATGACGAAGGCCACAAGGCGCTTACTCGTGATGAGCTGTTGGCTTGGGCCTCGTCGTTTGGGCCAGCAACGAACACTGTGGCCAAATTTTGGAAGACAGTTTAGCGAGATCCTATCACTTTTTATCAAGTGATTAATAGACTGCTAGCTCCACTTAAAACACCGATCATTCCGCTGCTCGACGAAAGACTATATGGTTATTGGGCCAGAAAAAGTAGCAGATGGCTAGGAACGCCACGACTATTCGCCCAACCAAGCTAGGGAAGAAAGCTGTAATAGCTATCGTTGCAGCAAAGAGGAAAATGGAACGCACACGATGCATCCAAGGAGATACCGCTTTTTCACCCATGATCATGGAAATGCCAAAAAGGATTACTCCCAATATTGAATAGAGCCACAAATATCCATAATTGAAAAAGTGTTCAACTCCATGTTTCTCAATAATATCCGAGGGGAATATAGTGACAAAAGCCCACAGAGATTCTGGAAAGCGAATAAACTTTGGATCTTTATCCATCCGCATTAGTCATCCTCAATCTCTGCGGTAATTGGCGGAAATCCCCACTTAGAGTACCAGGTAATACCTTTACCCTGCGCGACCGCCCCTGTGATTTTAGTAGCAAGATCGACAAAGTAAGTTGCCCCAAGAAGACCGGCAGCGCCAGAAATAGCAGCTCCGATCGGCCCGCCTGCTACAGCACCCCAAGCAAAGAATGCCGCCTCAAGAGCAGCTGGCCCATCCATTGCCGCTGCGGTAAGAGTTGCAGCCGCCCCAACCGTCAGATCGCTATTTGATATGTGGCCGAGCTTGTGATCATATGTAGTGACAATTTTTGGCTCGTTTTCCTTGTGCTGAACAACGCTTTCATCCTCAGCAAGCACTGAGTGGAAAAAACTGACATCTTTGTCTTCGAAACCATAATCACTACGGAGCTGATCATCGTTGAGATCGGACTTGAGGTTACCCTCATCGTCGTAATCAATATGTTCACCGACGTTACTAATTAGCTCAAGCCGCTTTTTCTCTTCAGGAGTGATATCCTTAAGAGACCTATCAAATTGCTCTTCAGACCAAACAGGAGTTTTCTCTGCTTGTTCAACCGTTTCGGCAGAAGCTGCGGGGGCAATACTTGCAGTGATTAGAGACGCAACTGTCAGAAGCGCGACTCGATTCATGATAGAACCTTTCTGTATCGATAGGCGGACCAAATCTATGATACACGCCATCCTGACATCCCGCTTCTCAGATGAGCCGCACCCTACAGCATGTGGAAT
This sequence comes from Corynebacterium sp. KPL2830, assembly GCF_040225635.1. Taxonomy (NCBI): domain Bacteria; kingdom Bacillati; phylum Actinomycetota; class Actinomycetes; order Mycobacteriales; family Corynebacteriaceae; genus Corynebacterium; species Corynebacterium sp. KPL2830. The sequence continues at coordinate 7,315 of NZ_JBEHFR010000045.1, forward strand.
GCTCTCGCTGGTGGAATGAGAATTAAGGGGTTTCCGATGTCTCATAAATGAGAGTTCTCGCCTATGATGGGTTCAATCACAATGACATTCGCGAATTGCTCCGAGTAGCCAGCACGGCTTGGATCCATTCAATAAGCCCGACCCCGGTAGCTCCAGGGGCAAGCTCGAAGGTGCTGCGCCGGGCGAAGGAGCCCTCGGCGGGGGACTGCTCGAACAGCCACCAGGTTTTCCCGTCGGTGAGGATTCCGTTGTAACGGGAACCATCTTGGCTCATGCGGGTAGTGACATAGTCAGCGAGTTGGTTGATGTAGTCCGCGTCGGCGCTCTCGTTGGTGAGCCGCTTTTTTACTTCGATGACAGTGGCGCCGGTGACGATGTCGATTCGTCGGTAAGAACCATCACCGATCTGCTCTTCCAACCGTGGGGTATCCAAGTCGAAGTCGTCGGTAGTCAGCAGGGTCTTGATGTCGGACTGAATGTCAGCTTCAGTGCGCCCAGTGGAATCTGGAGACGCCAGGCGAGCGATCAGGGATTGTGGTGTGGTCATGGCTTTCTAAGGTGGGTAGGTAAGTCTTAGTTGTTGATTCTTTCACGACGTACCCGTAGCAAGGGCTGGTTGGCGGCAACCAAATCTTTGATTTGGGCGGCAGCCCAACGAGCCGCAAGGCGAGGCGGGAGAATAAACAGTAACCCGTAGTGAACGGTTTTATTGGTTGATCGGCTGGGGATATAGTTATAAGCCACCTGGGAAAATAGAGAAAACCGCAGGCAAACCCCTGTGGATAGCCAGCCCGGTATCGGTAAATATGCGCAAGCTGTTTTAGGCAAAAAGAAAGCGCCCCAGAGGGCGCTATTTCTCTGTGTTTGGTTTAGTCGAGTTCGGGGCGCGGTGGCTTCTGCTGAACTGATGGGGAGGTTTTAGTGACTGTAACACCGTCGGTGCTGGCTTCAATTCCTGCAGCGGGCCACACCATCGTTAATTCAACAATGGCTTTTTAATCTCAGCGCGGAAGTGTGCCCAGTCTTGGCCTGTTCGTAGAATCTTGGTGGCGAAGTTTGCGGCGATCAAGTCCCAGGTGAAAGTGTAGGCGTCGCGGTTGTTTTTCGCCAGCCAGTACTGCTTTACCGTGAGCCAGAGATAAAGGTCCATTGCTCGTGGTTTGTTGAGCTCGCGCAGTACATTGAGGTCGATGGGAATGGGTGCTTCGGCAATGTGCTTGAAGAACTGGGGAGTGAGGACAAGTTCTGATTCCATGAAGCTGCCCGGGTTAGGATCGCGTGGGTCGAACCAGAGATTCCAGTCTTCGAGACTTTGGGTGTTGCGACCCCGTGCGTGAACCCCGTCGCCGCTTTGGACAGTGATGAAAGAGCCAGCGATGCGTAGGAGTTGTTCGCGGATATTTCTTAGGTTTCCGGTTGCTCCTCCGGTGCCGCGTCCGGTGACGCCGATTGCTTGAAGGAAGTGGCTCATTGAATGGTCTAGCGGGATGCGTAGGGCTTCTTCATGGGTGCTTTTGCCTTCTTTGAGGCGTCTAGCATTAGCTACGGCGCGGGTGATGATGTAGGCCATGATGAGCTGCGGGTACTTGCCGTAGGGGACTCCGCGTTGGGAAAGAATGGTGATTGTTCCCTGTGGGGTTTAGACGGTGCGGTTGTTTCCCTCGGTTTTGCGGTAAGGGAAGAGCGCTTGGACGAAGAGTTTGGAGGTGTAGCCGACGTCTTGGGTTTGGAGGAGTTCTTGTGTGGCGTCGTATTCTTGCCGGCGGGCTAGTTCTTTGACCGCTTCGAGCTTGGCGCGTGGGGTTGCCCGCAAATCGTGGACACGTAGTAGAGCTACCTCGTGGTTAGGCAGCTATTTTTTCTTCGTTTTTGGTTTGGGTGATGTGGTTCTCGAAATCGACGGGGCTGACCATCCCGAGGGAGCGTGTCAAGTTGTTTGTGTGTGGGGTCGGACTATAGGTATTTGTCGAAGCGGTCGGGAAAGGCCACGGCCATTT
>NZ_JBEHFR010000046.1:0-9049 GCF_040225635.1 Corynebacterium sp. KPL2830
AACCCCTACCCCCACCAACACAAAATGTCGTTTAACTCGACACGCCGAAAAACAACACGTTTTGTCGTTTAACCCCGCACTGTAACCAGACACATTTTCACATGAAAAATCCCGAGACACCGTTCTTACACGATGCCTCGGGACACTATATTGTGGAGCTAACGGGATTCGAACCCGTGACCCCCACACTGCCAGTGTGGTGCGCTACCAGCTGCGCCATAGCCCCATATACGAGGTGCAACCCTGTGGGCCGCAACTCGTATGAATATACATGGCGAGTATTTAACTCACCAAATCGCCTGCTACTTGGTGGCGACGTCTACCCAGTCATTCAAAGACTGACCAGAATCCTTATCCGGAATATCCTTGCCGTTTTGGACAACGCGCGGCGAGGAAACGGAGTCGGTTTCCTTTTTCAGCTTGTCTGAGTTTGCCTTGCCAACCTTATTACCTTGCTCGATATCCACGTTCTTGATGGAATCAACCACGGCATCCTCGGCGCCGAGCTCCTTCGCTTGGTCAGCGATGTCTTCGATTTCCCACTGGCTGGCAACGCTCTGCTGGTTTTGCATCATGTAGTCGCGCAAATTCCAGTAGGTCTTCACATCGCCGGACTTAGCTAGTTCCGACAAGGCTGCCGCAGCCTTAGTGGAGTAGCCATCATTGTTTTCATCACGCACCTTGTCCAAGAAATTCAGTGTGCGCACGTGGACGACCAGCTTGCCATCCTCAATCGCCTGCTTCATCTCCTCATCGGTGCTTTCCGCCAACTCCGCGCAGTGGGGGCAGGAGAAGTCTTCGTAGAGGTCTACTTCTGGAGTATCGTCATTGGCCGCATCGGACTTCAGGGTAATCGCGTTGTCCTTATAGTCCATGGACATATTGACGTCTTGCACCTCGATTTCATTGGCTTGCTTGCCATTCCACACGATGTAGCCAATGACCACGGCGATAATAACGAGGAGGACGCCGACGCCCCAGATGAAACCATTGCCAGACTTGGCATTTGGGTCACTTACTTTGCTCATTTAAACCTTGCCTGTAGATACTTTCGGACTCTTGCAACCTACTGTGCCCACCACTACGGGTGGAGCGCAAATTTCGTGAACGGGCGTTTGATGGTCCATGCGGTAGGGGCGAGGAAGGCGGCATCGCGAAGCAGCGTCAGCCCGTAGTTCATGCCGGGCTCCGCAGCAGCATCACCAGCACCAAAGCACCCGCAATCGATGTCCAGCCCACGCAGCCATGCCTGGAGAATGCCGACCATGAAAAGCACCATGACCACGGCCGCAACTTTGGAGGACTCGCGGAGGAAAATCCCCAGCAGAAGGAGCATTCCGCCCACCAGCTCTAGCGGGCCAATGAGCTGGGCCAAATACCCAGACCATTCGGGCGTGAAAATCTCATAGGCCTTGATGGATTGCATGGTATCCAGCGGGTGCGCCATCTTCTCTACGCCGGCGATGATCCACACCGCGGCCATGCCAAAGCGAGCAATGAAGCTCACCACATCAAACGTCTTATCCACGCCGATTAGTTTAGCGTTTAACCTCCTTTTTTCAGATACAATGCCCTGTGCTTTTCCTGAGACTTCGCCCACTATGATGGGCCCCATGCCGCACTTCCTCATCGCCGGGTCCGGTGCCGCGCTCGGCGCCGGTGCCCGCTATCTCTTAACCATCGCGCTCGGCGGCGGGCTGATCCCGCTGCTTATCCTCAACATCGTCGGCAGCGCGCTGATGGGATATACCCGCCCAGGGCCTTTCTGGGGCACCGGATTCTTGGGCGGTTTTACCAGCTTTGCTGGCTTTGCTTTCTTCACCGCAGATTCCCACTGGAGCATCGCCCTGGCCTATGTCGCGGCCACGCTCGTGGGCTGCACCGCCGCCTACCTCGCTGGGGATAAGCTGCGATGAACCTGCTCTTCGTCCTTATCGGCGGTTTTCTCGGCGGCGCGGCGCGCTACGGTTTTACCCGCCTGCTGCCCTCGCCGTATTGCACCTTCGTATCCAATATCCTGGGCTCCTTGGTTTTTGGCTTGGCGGTGGGCTTTTCGCAGCTTGCCGATGCCCCCTTCACCCATCCCCTCTTCGCCCTCGGCCTCGCCGGTGGACTTTCCACCTGGTCCACCATGGCGAAAGAGCTAGGGGAAATGGTCAAACAGCGGCAATGGTGGCCCCTATGCAAATACCTCTTTTGGACCATCGGGATCGGAGTGGTTTTAGCCTGGCGCGGGGTGATGTGGGCTGGACTTATCTATCACGGGATCTAGGTACGCAATTCCCAGCTCGCTCCTAGCTAGATTGGACCAGCGCAGGCCTACGATTTCTCTGTGTGAACTTCTTTATGAACCTGCCATTGGCCGAGCCCGTCAACGGCGTCATATTCCTCCTCATCCTCGCGGTAGCGGCGATCGTTGTTATCACCCAAAAGAAAATCTGGCCGATACTTTTCGCCCTAGTCCTCTGCGCCATTGCGTGGTTCTTCCTCCGGCGCTGGGAAGTACCCTGGCACATCTATCTAGCCGCGGTGGTTCCCCTGGCCGCACTCCTCCGCAGGCCCAAGGTGATCACGGTCGTGGTGGGAATCTTTTCCCTCTTGGCCACCGTCGGGCTAGTCAATATGGAATATCAAACCTATCCAGACGTCGGCTCCCTCGACCCGCGCCCTGTGGCGAAGGAAATGGACTATGACGAGTTCACCACCACCCATTCCGGCGCCGCCCTCGTCCACGTCGATCTGCCCGGCGCAACGTCCCACTTCTCCGCGCGCACCGCCACCGCGTATATCCCGCCCGCATACTGGACGAATCACAACCTCCCAGTTCTGGTCCTTCTCCACGGCAACCCCGGCGGACCGGATCAATGGTTTGGTTCGGGCGAAGCGGACGAAACCGCCGATCAATTCCAAGCGGCCAATGGCGGGCGCAGCCCCATCGTCATCGCCGTCGATGCCACCGGTTCCGAGACCGCGAACCCCATCTGCGCCGATAGCGATGTCGCCCAAGTCATGACCTACCTCACCCGCGATGTTTCCAAAGATATAAAGTCAAAGTTCCAAGTCAACAACGATCAGCACACCTGGACCATCGGCGGGCTAAGTTACGGCGGCACCTGCGCGCTGCAAATAGCTACCACCCATCCGAATGCCTACGGCTCCGTTATTGATATCTCCGGCGAGGCCGAGCCGACCATTGGCAGCCATTCCGCCACCGTTAATAAGTTTTTCCACGGCGATGAATCCGCCTATAACAACCAAGACCCCGCCTACCTCTTGGAGCGCAACCGCTACGACAACCTTCAGGCCATCTTCATCGCCGGTGATGACGATGCCGCATCCGTCAACGCCCTGCGCTCGCTATCAGATAAAGCTCGGGCAGCCGGAATGAAAACCTATTACGGCACGCGGCCGGGTGGGCACTCCTTCCAGGTCTGGCGCCCCGCGCTACGCGAATCCTTTGCTTGGGCCGCTGCCCGCGGCGGCATCAAGGTAGAAACAGATCCGTTCGATGGGATTAACAATGTCCATTCTTAAAAAGCTTCCCGTTTCCATCGCTCTGCTGGCCATCATGTGGTCGCTACACCTCGTCGATTTTCCCCTCAAACCGTGGCTTGCGCTCACCACCGCTCACCCGGGTGCTTCCATCATCATTACCTTGCTCATCGCCACCTGGCTCGCCCCGGCCGAGTGGCTCCTCGGTTCCACCTATACCCTCACCACCGGGCTGGCGGCGACGGCGATTGGAGTGCCGATAACGCTGGGCATCGCCAAGCACTGGCCCAATAGCACCGACTTCCTCAGTCCGATTGGATTCATCGTAGGCGCGGCCGGGTTCGCCTCCGCGTTCATGCCTCGCCTGTGGCGCCGCCGCCTCCGAATTTCCATTCTTTCCCTGACCGCCACGTACGTGCTGTACGCGGGCGCGCTTTCCGATGTCCTCGGTATCACCACCGCCGCCCTATCCATCGCCGCCGGCCAGCTGCTCGCCAAACCCGCGCCCGGTACGCCGACCGTGCGCGAACAGCGCGTGCTCATCGCCGTCTGCGTCGCCTGCGTTGCGATAGGCCCCGCCTTCATCGCTCTGGATCCGTTGGCGCAAGGCCCATTTTCCGATGTCACGCGCCTGCTCTGGCAAGATAGCCGCGGGATCGGGCCCGTGATAGCCAACCTGTTACCGCTCATCTTGCAGCTCGTCTTTTGCTTCGGCCTCGTGCGCGGGCGCATCACCGCCTGGAGGCTCGCGGTCTTATCGCAGGTAGCGGCCCTTGCCCTGCTTGCCTATAGGCTTTCTTTCCTCCCCGAGCTCATCCCTGTCACGCTGCCTTGGCTTAGCGTGCTCGCAATCCTGCTCATTAACCGGCGGCTGTTTCCCACCCACGAAAACCGCGCCTATCTCCTGCGCACCGCTCTGTTAAGCGCTGGCATCGCCGCATGCGGTTCGGTGCTCTGGATTCTCATCGCGCAGCTGCACGCCCCGCTGCCGAACGTGCTCGCTGAAACCCCGTTGCGCTTCCTGCCCACCGTGGTGGCCCTGATACTTCCCCACCACGTAATCCCCACGTCTTCCCTCGCCTGGTTCCTTTACGAGTGGATAGGAAACGCCTTTTGGATCTTCGTGGCCTTCCGCCTCTATCGCGGTTTCTCCCGGCCCACCGATCCAACGAATGAGGCAGATCTCCGCACCGCGCGCCGGCTTGAATCCGGCACCGGCGACCACCTTTCCTTTATGACGCTGTGGAAATCCAATCGCTACTTTTTCCACGGCGATTCCTTTGTGGCTTACCGCGTCTCCAACGGTGTCGCCCTCACCCTAGGCACGCCCGTGGGCAGCGATATCAGCACCGAATTCGCAGCCTTCGCCGCCCACCAAGGCTGGGCCGTGGCCTGGTATTCCGTCAACGCGGACTTCGCCGCCGCCCACCCGGAGCTCAAGCGCGTCCACGTTGCCGAAGAGGCCGTCTTGCCCTGCCGCACAGAGTTCAAGGGAAAGAAATTCCAGAACGTGCGCACCGCCCGCAATAAAGCAACCAAGGAAGGAATTCGCACCCGCTGGACCAGTTGGGCTGAACTCGACCTGACCACCATCGCCAAGATCACCGCGCTCAGCGAGGAATGGGTAGCAGAAAAGGCGCTGCCCGAAATGGGATTTACCCTCGGCGGGCTAGAAGAAATGAAAGTCCCCGGCACTCGCCTGCTGCTTGCCGAAGCCCAGGACGGCACCCTCCACGGCGTCACCAGCTGGATGCCCGTCTTCGAAAACGGCTCCATCGCGGGCTATACCCTCGACGTCATGCGCCGCAACGAGCACGGCTTCAAGGGAGTTATGGAACTGCTCATCTCAGAAGCCTTGCTCATCGCAAACGCCGAGGGCTGTGCCTGGATCTCCTTATCCGGCGCCCCTCTGGCCGGGCAAGCACCGTCGCCCTCCTGGCTCGACAATCTCTTGCAGCGCCTAGGCAATGAGGTCGAGCCCTTCTACGGATTCCACAGCCTGGCGGCAAGCAAAAAGAAGTTCCAGCCCGAAGAGCACCCATGGTTCCTGTGCTACGACGACGAGCTGAAACTTCCTAATATCGGTCTAGCGACGATGCACGCCTACCTTCCAGACCTCAAGACCACGGATGCGGTCAAGGCCTGGATATCCAGGCATTAATCCGCAATCGCCTCCAGCGGCGGCGTCTTTGCCGCGCGTTGCGATGGCCATACCGCTGCAATGATGCCCACAACTGCGGATCCCAGCAGCATGGTTACCAACATGCCCCACGGAACCTCGGCGCCGCCAAGGCCCTGATCATTCAAGATCTCAATGAAGGACCAGCCCAAGCCGAGGCCAATGAGAATTCCCATGATCGCACCAAAGAGCGAAATCTGGACCGACTCCAGTGTGATCATCCTGCGGATTTGGCGGCGCTGCGTACCCACCGCACGCAACATGCCAATCTCCTGGCGGCGTTCGATAACACCCAAGGTCAAGGTATTGACAATACCCAGTACCGCGATGATCACGGCTAGTGCGAGAAGACCGTAGAGAATGGCCAGCATCTGGTCGATGAAGCCAGCGGCCTGACCCGCGTATTCCTTACCGGTATTGACCTGCACCACCACGAGATCCTTGACGGCATCCTCGAGGTTATTGCGCAGCTCTTCCTTGTCATAGCCTTCTTGACCTAAGACGCCCACCATCTGCACGGAGAATTCACCGTCAGCGGCGACCTGTTCTGCCACGTCCTGCGAAACCACCATATTTTGAATGGTCTCGATGGGTTCAAAGGTACCGACCAGTTTCGCTTCCGCAGTCTTGCCCGGCTCGCTCCCGGTGACCTCGTAGGTCTCTCCTACCTTCCAGCCATTTTCTTTGGCGAAGTCTTCCGTGGCGGCAAAGCCACCTTCAATATTGGCATCGCCTTCCACCATGTTCATCGCCAGCATCGAGGTAGGGTCAGCATCCACCGTCACGGTGAACAACCCGCCGCTACCAAAGTCCAAGGAGGCCTGACCGTCCACGGCAACCGGCGCCGAGCCGACGGTAATGACCTTATCCACACCGTCTGCCTCTGCGGCACGCGCACCGGTTTCCTTCGGCGTCGGGAAGTTTCCGGAGCTTGGTCCGGACAAAATATAGTCCGACGTAATAGTTTGGTCCACCGTATCCGAGATGGAAGCCTTCATTGTCTGTCCCAGCATGCCGATGCTCGTGACCAATGCCACGCCCAAGGTCAGGGCAAAGGCCGTGGCGGCGGTGCGGCGCGGGTTACGCCGCGAGTTGGTAGCAGCCAGCTTGCCGATGGACCCGAATGGTGCACCGATAGCCCTGCCCAGCGTTGGCACCAACGGCAAAGAGAGTGCGGGCCCGGCCAGGAAGAAACCAATAATCACTCCGACGGCGCCGAGGCCAACGAGAATGGCGCGGACGTTCGTTTCGGCATCGCTAAGCACGCCTGCAAACGCCGCGATAATGCCGCCAATCATGATGATGGCACCGAAGATCGTGCGCACCTTTAACGAAGAGCCGGAGGCCGACTCCGTCGTGCGCATCGCCTCAACCGGTTCCACAGCACCTGCGCGCCGCGCCGGAGCCCACGCGGAGACCACGGTGACAATCGTGCCCAAAATAATGGGGACCACCACCGCCGACACGCTCAAGCCCAAGCCACCGCCGATGTCCATCCCATTGGCGCCCATAACCGCCTTGATAACGGCGACCAATCCCACGCCGGCAAGAACGCCGACGATGGAGCCCAGCACACCAACGATAACGGATTCCACCACAACGGAATTGGTGATCTGGCGACGCGAAGCGCCCAAAGCGCGCAGCAGAGCAAACTCCTTGATGCGCTGGGCCACAATCATGGAGAACGTATTGGCAATAATAAAGGTGCCCACCAACAAGGCAATCAGACCAAAGGCAACGAGGAAGTAGTTCACAAACTTCAATGCCTCAGTCATTGCTTCACTGGTTTGCTCTGCCAGGCGCTCACCGGATTCGACTTTGATGTCGAACTTGTTATTGAGGTCATCGACAAGCGCATTCGCATCCACGCCATCAGCAGCAGAGACCTTCAGCTGGGAGGGATCACCAAAGCGTTCTAGGTAATTCGCCTCGTCCATGCGCAGCTCGATGCTATCGCCCTGCTCCACCGGCGGTTCCACGATACCCGCGACCTTAACCTCGTCCTGGCTATCCGGATGAACCACCACAAGCTTCTGTCCAACGGAAATATCGTATTTCTCCGCAGCAGAGGAATTGATCGTTACCTCATCTAAGGCTTGCGGCTCATCGCCTTCAATGAGCTCACTAGCGCCGCCGACGGTTTTATCCGCAGGATAATACGGCACGAGGCTCGCAGTACCGCTCTGGGTTTGGAAGGCCTCCGAGTTTTCATCGGCAACAACCACCGTCTGCGAGTCAGCGACGTTGATGTTTTTAACCTCGGGATCATCAAGCAGCTGTTGGCGCAGCACTTCATCCAGCTTCTGGTCACTATCATCATTTTCGCTGACCACTGCGTCTACACCGCGGAATTGGTTATCCACCGCGGAATCAAAAGTGGCCTTTAATGAGTTAGTGAACATGAAAGAGCCAGCAATAAAGGCGGTGCCTAAAACCACCGCCAAAATTGTCAGCCCAAGGCGCAACTTATGCGCCAAAATATTGCGCACGGATACCCTGCGCATTGCGTTTCCGCGTGCCATTTAACCCTCAATCTCTGCCATTACATTGTGAATGGCCTCCATCGTTGGATCCTGCAGTTCGTTAACGAGCTTGCCATCAGCAAGGAAAACAACGCGATCGGCATAAGACGCCGCTTTAGCATCATGCGTCACAATAACCACAGTCTGGTCATCCTGGTCCACTGCAGTCCGCAGAATATCCAGCACCTCAGCTGAGGAATTGGAGTCCAAGTTACCCGTAGGCTCATCTCCAAAAATAATCTCCGGCCGCGACACTAAGGCGCGAGCACAGGCCACACGCTGCTGCTGACCACCAGACAATTCCGCCGGACGGTGCTCCAACCGCTCCGCCAGCCCCAGGCGACGCGTGACTTCCTCGAACCATTGCTTGTCGACGTCCTTACCCGCAATGTCAGTCGGCAGCGTAATGTTTTCCGCCGCCGTCAAGGTAGGGACCAAGTTGAAAGACTGGAAAATAAATCCCAGGCGATCACGACGCAGCGCCGTAATGTCTTTGTCATTGAGGTGGGACATATCGGTATCTCCGATAAACGCCGACCCAGAAGTAGCAGAGTCTAATCCTGCCATCGTGTGCATCAACGTAGATTTGCCCGAACCCGAGGGGCCCATAATGGCCGTGAATTGGTTCTGTCCAAACTCAATAGAAACGTGATCAAGGGCGATAACAGCCGTGTCATCGCTTCCGTATTGCTTAAACAAGTCAACGGCGCGTGCCGCGGCATCAGTCATAAAGCGTGTTCTCCTTGTAAATGGGAAATTACCTCTCTATATAGTAACCCGTGGGGTTGCCCGCAAATCGTGGACACGTAGTTAAGCTGCTTAGGGGTTAAGCAGCGGCCTTCTTATTACCATTTTG
>NZ_JBEHFR010000047.1:0-8995 GCF_040225635.1 Corynebacterium sp. KPL2830
CGCCCTCACTGCCCACCTCGCCCTCGCGCCATATCTGTGACACCCGCCCCGCCCAGTGCGGGTGAGCGCGAAGGGCGGGGCGGGTGTCACAGATATGGCGCGAGGGCGAGGTGGGCAGTGAGGGCGGGGCGTCAGGTGATGAGGGTTGAGCGGCAGGCGCGGTGATCTGGATGTGAGGCAGTGATGGTGGGCCGGAGGCGGGGAGTGGCCGCTAGGTCAGCGGGAGCGTGGAGGTCGGGTCGATGCCGCGGGCCTTGGAATTGAGCACACCCGCGATGGCGAGCACTACGAACATGGCGGCGGCGGAGAGGAGTTGGGTGCGGGCGGTGGCATCGGTAAGCATGAGCACCGCGATGGCTGCGAAGAGGGCGAGGGCGAACCAGGTGAGGTAAGGGAAGGCCCACATGCGGATTGGGAGGGGGTGCAGGGCCTCGAGTTGGCGGCGCAGGCGCAGCTGGCTGACTGCGATGAAGACCCACACGATGAGCAGGGAGGCGCCGGCGGCGTTGAGCATGAAGGTGAGCAACCAGCCGGTATCGGCGTAGTTGAGGACGACCATGAGCGCGGACAGTGCGACGGACAGGGCGATGGCGGTGGTGGGCACGCCCTCGGAATTGGTGGCGGCGAAGATGCGCGGGGCCTCGCCGCGGGCGGCGAGCGAGTGCATCATGCGGGAGGAAGCGAAGATTTGCGCGTTAAAGGCGGATAGCAGCGCGAGGACGATGATGACCTCCATGATGCCGGCGGCACCGGGGATGCCGGCGCGGTCGAGGACCATGGTAAAGGGCGATTCGGCGGCGGTGGAGGCGGCGTCCAGGCTGGAATAGGGAAGCAGGAACGTGATGACGAGGACGGAGCCCAAGTAGAACACGGAGATGCGCAGAATGGTGGAGCGCACGGCGTTGACCAGTGACTTTTCGGGGTCCTCGGATTCGGCGGAGGCGATGGCGACGACCTCGATGCCGCCGAAGGCGAAGGCTACGGCGAGCAGGCCGGCGGCGACGCCGCCGAGGCCGTTGGGCATGAAGCCATCGGCAAGGAAGACAGATGTGCCTACGAAGGTGTGGCCTGGTAGGAGGCCGAAGATGAGGAGGACGCCGATGATGAGGAAGGCGATGATGACGACGACCTTGATGAGCGCGAACCAGTACTCGAACTCGCCGAAGGTGCGCACACGCAGCAGGTTGACGAGGCCGAAGACGGCGACGCAGATGGCGGCGGGGATCCAGGGCGGGACGTTGAACCACGAGCCGATGAAGCCCGCGGCGCCGGTGATTTCGGCGCCAAGGACGGCGACGGTGGCGCACCAGTAGATCCACCCTTGGGTAAAGCCCGCCCAGTGGCCGATGCCGTGCTCGGCGTATTCGGAAAAGGAGCCGGAGGCGGGGATGACCGTTCCCATCTCTCCGAGCATTTGCATCACGAGGATGGCGAGGAAGCCGGCGATCGCGTAGGCGATGATCACCGCTGGGCCGGCGGCGGAAATGCCGACGCCCGTGCCAAGGAAGAGACCGGCGCCGATGGTGGAGCCAAGCCCCATCATGGTCAGGTGGCGGACCTTCAGGCCAGAACCAAGGGTAGAAGAGTTATCAGACACTTCTCCATGGTATTTCTCGGACTCAGGGCACGGGAATTGGGGTGGCGTTAGTTCTTGTGGAGGTCCTCGTTCAGCGCGACGGCCTCGGCATTCCACTCCACGGCCTCGACGGCACCGGAGACGGAATTGCGGCGCAGCAGCAGGCCGGAGGCGCCGGAGAGCTGGGAGCCCTTGACGGCCTCGCCATTGCCGACGCCCAGGGCCTCGGCCACCTTGCCAAAGACGGCGACCTTGGTGCCGGCGGTGACGTAGAGGCCGGCTTCGACAACGGCGTCATCGCCAAGCGAAATGCCAATACCCGAGTTGGCGCCGAGCAGGCAGCGCTCGCCGATGGAAATAACTTCCTTGCCGCCGCCGGACAGGGTGCCCATGATGGAGGCACCGCCGCCGATATCGGATCCATCGCCCACGACGACGCCCGCGGAAATGCGACCTTCCACCATGGAAGCGCCCAGGGTGCCGGCGTTGAAGTTGACGAAGCCCTCGTGCATGACCGTGGTGCCCTCTGCGAGGTGGGCACCCAAGCGGACGCGGTCGGCGTCACCGATGCGTACGCCGGAGGGAACAACGTAGTCCACCATGCGGGGGAACTTATCCACGGAGTAGACCACGACGGGGCCGCGGGAGGCGAGGCGGCCGCGCACCATCTGGAAATCGGAGACGGCGCAGGGGCCGTAGTTGGTCCAGACCACGTTATTGAGGTGGCGGAAGATGCCGTCCATGTTGAGGCCGTGCGGCTTTACCTCGCGGTGAGAGAGCAGGTGGAGGCGCAGGTAGGCGTCGTAGGTATCGGTGGGGGCCTCGTCGAGGTCAGCGATGGAGGTTTCCACCGCCACGCGGGCCACGCCGCGCTCCTCATCGGGGCCGACGAGGGCGGAGAACTGCTGCGGAGTCTCCTCCAAACGCGTCGTGCCGGTGGTCTCTACTTGCTTATCGGTATGAACTGCTGGGAACCAAACGTCCAAGACGGTGCCGTCGTGGGTAATGGTTGCCAGGCCACGTGCGGATGCAGAAGTCATGGTGGCTAGCTTAGCAATTACTGCCGTACTTGTTCGCGCTTGCCCGCGGGAACCACGAAGGACAAGGCGACGAGCGCGGCAAAGAGGATGATGACGGCGATGACTTGGTTGCGGGCGGAGGGATCAAAGAGCATGAAGATGGTCAGCGCGGCCAGCGCGGCGGCGGTCGCCCACGGCAACCAGGGGTAGCCGGGCACGCGGATATCCGTGAGCTCGCCGTTCGCTTTCAACTGCGGGTGCAGCTTGAGGAAGGAGGCGACGATAAACGCCCAGATCACCAAGAGGCAGCCGCCGACGGCGTTGAAGAGGAAGGCCAGCAGTCCCGGCGGGTTCCAGAACTGCAGGCCCACCGAGGCGAAGGCGAAGATCATGGACAAGATGACCGCATTGATGGGGGAGCCGGAGTGGTTGGTCTTGAGGAAGAACTTGGGCGCGCAGTGGTCCTTGGCCATGTCAAAGACCAAGCGGGAGGTGGCGTAGATCTGCGCGTTGAAGGCGGATAGGAGGGCCAGCGCGATGATGGCCTCCATGAAGCCTGCGGCGAAAGGAATCTTGGCGGCCTCGAGCACCAAGGTAAACGGCGAGTCGGCGGCGGCATCGGCATCTTGGATCTGGCTAAACGGCAAGGCCATGGTGATGACCACGATGGAGCCGATGTAGAAGATCATGATGCGCACGATGATGGCGCGCACTGCGGTAGCCACGTTGCGGGCGGGGTCCTCGGACTCGGCGGCGGCGATGGTCACCAGCTCGATTCCGCCGAACGCGAAGGCCACGGCGAGCAGGCCCGCGGCGAAGCCCGGCATGCCATTGGGCAGGAAGTTATCGGTGAAGTTGGTCCCGGCCCGGGAGAGATCCATGCCGGGCAGGATGCCGAGTGCCATGAGGATGCCGATGACGAGGAAGGCGAGGATGACGGCGACCTTGATGATGGCAAACCAGAACTCGAATTCACCAAAGCCGCGCACGGCGGCGAAATTCACCACGGCGAAAAAGGCCACCGCGATGAGCGCGGGAATCCACGGGGCGATATCGAACCAGCTGCCGATGATCGCGGCGGCGCCGGTGATTTCGGCGCCCATGACCATGATGAGCATGAACCAGTAGATCCAGCCCATGGTAAAGCGCGCCCAGTGGCCGAAGGCCTGGCCAGCGTAGGTGGAAAAGGAACCGAGCGAGGGGCGGGCCGCGGCGATTTCCCCGAGCATCCACATGATGAGCGCGATGAGGACGCCGGCGACGGCATAAGAGATGAGCACCGAGGTGCCGGAGATTTGGATTCCCAATCCGACGCCCAAGAAGAGACCGGCACCCACCGCGGAGCCAAGGCCCATCATGGTGAGGTGTCGCGATTTCAATTGTGTGGCTTCGGCCATAATTACCACCTTGTGAGAGGTTATTTTTTACAGTGAAGTGAACATTACACAATGCAACGGACCCAGCGGGGCGCTACCATGGCGGCTTGTGACTTTAGATCTATATGCCGACCCCATTGAAGTGACCAAGGCGCTCGTCGATATCCCGAGCCTCTCCCACCACGAGGAGGCCATCGCGGATGCGGTGGAAGAAGCCCTGCGTGGTCTAGACGTGGAGGTCGCCCGCTTTGGCAATACCGTGTGTGCGCGCACGAACCGCGGGATGGATTCCCGCGTGGTTCTTGCAGGCCACATCGATACCGTTCCATTGGCAGATAACGTACCGCATCACATGGACACCGCCGAAGATGGCGCCGAGATCATGTTCGGCTGCGGCACCGTGGACATGAAATCCGGCATGGCGGTATACCTCAACGCCTTTGCTCACCTGCATGAATCGGAAGAACTCCAGCATGATTTGACCGTCATTGCTTATGAGGGCGAAGAGGTATCCACTGAATTTAATGGGCTGGGCCACTTGCAAAAGGACCACCCCGAGTGGTTGCAGGGCGATTTCGCGCTCCTGGGCGAGCCCTCCGGCGCCATGGTCGAGGCCGGCTGTCAGGGCACGATTCGCCTGCGCGTGACGGCACATGGCACCCGCGCGCACTCGGCCCGCGCGTGGCTCGGCTCCAACGCCGCGCACAAGCTCGCCCCCGTCATGACGCGCATTGCGGACTACGAGCCGCGCGAGGTCACCATCGATGG
Source organism: Corynebacterium sp. KPL2830 (assembly GCF_040225635.1). Classification (NCBI taxonomy): domain Bacteria; kingdom Bacillati; phylum Actinomycetota; class Actinomycetes; order Mycobacteriales; family Corynebacteriaceae; genus Corynebacterium; species Corynebacterium sp. KPL2830. The sequence goes on from NZ_JBEHFR010000047.1 coordinate 4,740, forward strand.
CTGCACCTACCACGAGGGCCTGAACATCGTCCACCTCGAGGCCGGCGTGGCCACCAATACCCTGCCGGACGAGGGCTGGATGTTCGTCAACTTCCGCTTCGCCCCGGACCGCAGCACGGAGGAGGCGTTGGAGTACATGAAGGGGGTCATCGGCAAGCATGAGGACGTCACCATCGAGATCGACGACATTGCTGGCGCCGCCCTGCCTGGCCTGGGGCAGCCTGCGGCGCGTGCGCTTGTCGATGCCGTCGGTGGCAACGTCCGCGCCAAGTTCGGCTGGACCGATGTCTCGCGCTTTGCTGAGATGGGCATTCCGGCCGTGAATTTTGGCCCCGGCGATCCGGGCTTTGCGCATAAGAAGGACGAGCAGGTGCCCACGGCGCAAATCACCGAAGTTTCTACCGCTCTGCTTAATTACTTGAAGGGATAAAAATGACCCCTGACCACATGCGTACCCTGCGCGGCCCGCTCTTGCTGCGCAGCGAAGGAGAACAAGGCTCCACCTTTGACCAGCGCCTGCTGGAATCCGGCGCGGACCACGAATGGCAGCATGCCGATCCGTGGCGCGTGCTGCGCATCCAAGGCGAATTCGTCGCCGGCTTCGATGCGCTTGCCAAGCTGCCCAAGGCAGTGACGGTCTTTGGCTCCGCGCGCACCAAGCCTGAGGATGCGAGCTATCAGATGGCCGAAGAACTCGGCCGCAAGCTCGCCGAGTGCGCCTACGCCGTCATCACCGGCGGCGGCCCCGGCATCATGGAGGCCGCGAATAAGGGCGCGCACGAGGGCGATGGCCTCTCGGTGGGACTCGGCATCGAATTGCCGCACGAGCAGGGCCTCAACGAGTACGTGGACTTGGGCCTGAACTTCCGCTACTTCTTTGCCCGCAAGACCATGTTCTTGAAGTACTCCCAGGCCTTCGTCTGCCTGCCCGGCGGCATGGGCACCATGGATGAGTTCTTCGAGGTTCTCTGCATGGTTCAGACCGGTAAGGTCACCAACTATCCCATCGTGCTCATGGGCACCGATTATTGGTCTGGTCTGCTGGAGTGGATGAAAAATACCCTCGCCGCCGGCGGGTACATCAACGAAGATGACCAAGAGCTTTTCCTGCTTACCGATGACCCCGATGAGGCCGTCGCCCACATCATCGAGCGCCACAAGGTAATGAGCGATAAGCGCATTAGGGAGCCGCGTTGAGCCTCGCGCGCGTGATGGCGATAGTCAATCGCACCCCGGATTCCTTTTATGACAAGGGGGCCACCTTTGACATGGACCCCGCCCTCAAGCGCTGCGATGAGGCCATTGCGGCGGGAGCCTCCATCATCGATATCGGCGGGGTCAAGGCCGGACCGGGCGAGGAGGTGGATAGCGCGGAGGAAATCGACCGCGTCGTGCCCACCATCGTCCGCGTGCACGAGCGGCACCCAGAGGTACTTATTTCCGTAGATACCTGGCGCGGTGAGGTGGCCGAGGCCGCCATCGCCGCCGGGGCAGGGCTGGTCAATGACACGTGGGCCGGCTGGGATCCGGAGCTTATCGAGGTCGCCGGCCACCACCGCGTAGGCTACGTGTGCTCGCATACCGGCGGGATTACCCCGCGTACCCGCCCGCACCGCGTGCACTTTGATGACGTCGTTGCCGATGTCATTGCAGAAACCACCGCCCTGGCAGAAAAGGCCGCGGGGCTCGGCTGCCCTGAAGATCTCACCTTCATCGATCCCACGCACGACTTTGGTAAAAACACCTATCACGGACTTGAACTCCTGCGGCGTATCGACGAGATCGTCGACACCGGCTGGCCCGTGCTCATGGCGCTATCCAATAAGGACTTCGTGGGTGAGACCCTCGCGCGCGGGGTAGGAGACCGCGTCGCCGGAACGCTCGCCGCCACAGCCTGGGCCACAGCGCACGGGGTGGCCGCCTTCCGCGTCCACGAGGTCGCCGAGACCGTTGACGTCATCCGCATGACCGCCGCCATCCAGGGCACGGCCGCACCCCTTGACACCACACGCGGGCTCGCATGAGCGTTTCCGTCATCATCCCAGCACTCAACGAGGCTTCCACCGTGGCCGGCGTTATCCGCGCCTGCCTTGCCGATGACCCCCTCGAAGTGCTCGTCATCGATGCCGACTCCACCGACGAGACTGCCGCAGTCGCGCGCGCCGCTGGCGCCGATGTGCGCAACTGGCGCGATATCTTGCCCGAGCCACCGCGCCCCGGCAAGGGCGAGTCTCTGTGGCGCGGGGTCGCCGCCGCGCGCGGTGACGTCGTCGTCTTCATCGACGCCGACCTAGAATCCGCCGCGCCCGGCATGGTCAGAGCACTCGCGGCGCCCTTTGAGGATCCCGGCGTGAATATGGTCAAGGCCCGCTATCGGCGCAGCCTCAACGGCCAACCCACCGGCGGCGGGCGCGTGACCGAATTGACCGCAAAGCCACTCATCCGGCAGTTCTTCCCAGAGCTAGCCCACATTGACCAGCCCCTAGGCGGCGAATACGCTCTTCGCCGCTCGGCCGCGCTAGAGGTGCCCTTCGTGGAAGGCTATGGGGTCGAAGCGGGGCTGCTGGTGGACATCGGCAAGCGCGGCGGGCTGACAGAAGTCGACCTAGGCACCCGAGTCCACCGCAACCGGCCGCTTCATGAGCTGGCGCCAATGGCGGATATCGTGGCGCGTACGCTGCTCTCGCGCGCCGGGGTGAGTGCGCCGATTGCTCAGCGCCCGCCACTGCTAGGTAGGATTTAAGCCATGCTGTCCTGGATTGTGCTCATCGTGGTGCTCATTGCGTTCATTGTGATCGGAACGTGGGTGTGGGGTTCGTTTTTTGGGCCCGGGACCGTGATGGACCCACCCGATGAGCCGCAGAAGGTGCTGGAAAATAACCGCGCCGCCGCAGCTCAGGGCCGTTTTGATGACGTGCAATTCGAGGTCGTCCCGCGCGGATACCGCCAGGATCAGGTTGATGATCTGCTCGCGCAGCTGGAGCAGGAATTGGAGGCAGCGCGGAAAAGCGGGCAAAAAGAGACTAGGCTGGAAAGAAACGAAGATAGTTAAGGAGCCCTACTATGGCAGCAATGAAGCCACGTACCACTGGCGGAGAAATGGAAGCGGTTGTGGAATCCCGCAAGATCGTCATGCGCATCCCATCCGACGGCGGCGGGCGCATCGTTATCGAGCTGAACAAAGAAGAGGCCGCGGAGCTCGGTTCTTTGTTGACCGAGGTTTCTAGCTAGTCTGGATACATGCTTTCTCATATCGTCGACATTCTGGCCGATCCATCCGACGGCACGGCGCTTTCCGGCGCCGATGATTTTTCCCGCCTCGTTTCGGAATCCGGCCATTCCTTTGATGTGGCCAAGCAAGGGTATGTGACCTTAGCGGCCGGTGCCGGCCTCAAGCACAAGGGCGATGACATGGATATGGTCAACGCCCGCGAAGCGTACCTAGCCACCGGCCATTTCGCGCCCTTCGTCGAGTCTGTGACCGGAGCGGTACAAGACGCGCTCGATGCCAGCTCGCTGTCTGCCTCTACGCCCGCCTCGCTTCTCGAGGTCGGCGCCGGAACCGGCTACTATCTGGCCCACACGCTTGACTCCATCGACGGGGCGCGCGGCGTCGGCCTCGATATTTCCCCGCACGCGGCCAAGCACCTGGCCAAGTGCCACCCGCGCGTGGGCGCCGTGGTTGCCGATGTCTGGCAGCAACTTCCCATCCGCGATGAATCCATCGACGCCATTTCCGTGGTCTTCGCCCCGCGCAACCCGTCCGAATTCCAGCGCGTCCTCGCACCCGGTGGGCAGGTTATCGTCCTGACCCCGGGCGCCGGGCACCTCGATGAGCTGCGCGAACCCCTCGGCATCCTCGGCGTGGAAGAAGGCAAGGTCGAGCGCATGTATGAGCAGGCGGAAGGCTACCTCGAGCAAGCGGCCGACCCGGTAGATATTTCCTTCCCCATCCAGTTGGATAAAGCTGCCATCGCCGCGCAGGTAGGAATGAGCCCGTCCGCTCGCCACATCAGCGCCGACGAGCTTGCCGAGCGCATGGCCGCCCTTCCACCCACGCTGACGGTCACCGCCCGCGCCCGGCTGGACCGCCTCCGCGCGGTCTAATAACCGCAGGTTCGCCTCGCGGTACCCCGCCTCCGGCGTACATACCGCCCTTCGCGCTCACCAGCAGCGCGTGGGGGTTAAACGACAAAACGTGTTGTTTTTCGGCGTGTCGAGTTAAACGACATTTTGTGTTGGTGGGGGTAGGGGTT
>NZ_JBEHFR010000048.1:0-8199 GCF_040225635.1 Corynebacterium sp. KPL2830
ACACGGAACCTGCACGCCCACCGGGCCCACGCTGTGGTAGACTTTCTGTGTCACTGATTCTCTTAGTCTGGTAAATATGCCCTGGAATGACCCTGGTGACAGGTGTTCATTCCAGGGCATATTTCCCTGACTAAGAGAAGCAGTGACACAGAAGGTCTACCTCAGCGTGGGCCCTGTGGGCGTGCAGGTTCCGTGTGTGGCTGGTGTGCTGCGGCATGGTCGGCAGCGATTGATGACCGACTCTGGAGCGGGTGCCTTGTCTGGTCTCGCGGTTCAGGGTGGGTGGACTATTCGGCGGGTTGGATCTCGCTCTCGGTGACCCACTTGTGGTTGGTCATCGTCATCCCGTCGACGGTGAGATCAACCATGTAGACCGTCTCCTCGGTGGAGTAATCGATGGTGGCCTCAGCACCCTTCATGCCGGACATGTGCTCGGCATCCAGGACAACGCTCGCCCCGTCGGGCAGGGGGGCCTGACCCGGATCGACGAGCTCCTCATGGACGACCCAGCGGTGGTCGGTAACCGGGGCCCCACCCTCGGCGGGGGTGTAGCTGACCGAATAGGTCGTGGTGTCAAACGCCCCGGAAATGGTGGCGGTGGCCCCGTCCATGCCGGGCGTGTGGTCAGCGGTGAGGATGACCTCGGTGCCCACCGGGTACGTGGGATCCTCGGCCTCTTCAATGCCTGCCGGCGGTGCCCCGCCGTCGGCAGGGTGGTCGTGCCCGCCGTGCTCTTCGTCGGCAGTGGTGGTGTCTTCCTGGTGGGTCTCGTTGGTCTCTGCGGTTGCCGTCGTGGTGCTGGTGGTGTCGGCATCGTCGGAGTTGTCGGTGGCGTCGCTGCAGGCGGTCAGCGCCAGGGTGGAGGTCAGTACCAAGGCGGCGAGGGTAATGCTGCGTTTCATGAGCGTTCCTTTCAAAGGTGGTGTGAGTTAGGGGTCGAGAGACAAGGTCAGTCAGTAACGGTTACGGGGGATATCGACCTACTGTGTTCCTCCTTCCCGTCGGTCGGAGCCAGGTGAGCCGGCTCCAGATCAATGCGGCGCAACAGCTGGGCGTTCAGGGCCACCACGATGGTCGAGGCAGACATCAAGATCGCGCCCACGGCCGGGGACATCACGAACCCGATCGAGGCGAGCACTCCGGCAGCCAGCGGCACGGCGAGGATGTTGTAGCCAGAGGCCCAGATCAGGTTCTGGATCATCTTGCGGTAGCTGGTCTGGGACAGCTCAATCATCGACAGCACTGCCCGCGGGTCATCACTGGCTAGGACCACCCCGGCAGATTCCATGGCCACATCCGTGCCGGCACCAATGGCGATACCGACGTCCGCGCGGGTCAGAGCGGGGGCGTCATTGACACCGTCACCGACCATGGCCACGCTCAAACCCCGGTCCTGCAGCTGCGTGACCTTGGTGTCTTTGTCCTGGGGCAGGACCTCGGCGAAGACCTCATCAATGCCTAGGTCCTGACCAACCGCCTGGGCCACCTGTTGCGCGTCGCCGGTGATCATCGCGACCTTCACCCCGCGTTCCTGCAGGGCTTTCACAGCGGCGCGGGATTCGGGGCGGATCTTGTCCTCGACGGCCACCGCACCGATGATCTGACCGTCGCGGACAATATGGAGCACACCGGCCCCACGCCCGGTCCAGGCACTGGTGGTGTCGGTGAGCTCGGCCGGGGTGGTGAGGTTGAACTCGCGCAGCATGTTCGGCCCGCCCACGAGGATCTCAGCGCCATCGACAGTGGCCCGGACTCCCCGGCCGGAGGCGGCGTTGAAACCAGTTGCACGGATTTGCCGACGGGAGGCCTCGGGATGGGCGGCCGCGGCCGCCACGATGGCGCGGGCCACGGGGTGCTCGCTGTCGGCCTCCGCAGCGGCGGCCAGGGCCAGTAGCTCGTCCTCGGTGACGCCGACAGCTGCCGCGACACCGGTGACCGCGTGCGCACCCTCGGTCAGGGTGCCGGTTTTGTCGAAGAGCACCACGTCGATGGTGCGCATCCGCTCGAGCGCCATCCGGTCCTTGATGAGCACCCCGGATTTCGCGGCCCGCTCGCTGGAGATCGCAATGACCAGCGGAATCGCCAGGCCCAGGGCGTGCGGACAGGCGATGACCAGCACCGTAACCGTGCGCACCACGGCATCGTCCGGGCTGCCGATGATGGTCCACACCACCGCGGTGATCAGAGCGGAGATCAGCGCGAACCAGAACAACAACGCCGCCGCCCGATCCGCCAGGGCCTGGGCCCGGGAGGAGGACTCCTGGGCGTCGGCAACCATGCGTTGGATCCCAGCCAGGGCGGTGTCCCCGCCGGTAGCCTCCACCCGGATGCGGACGGTGTTGTCGGTGGCCACAGTACCGGCGACCACCTTGTCACCGGTGTCGCGGAAGACGGGACGGGATTCGCCGGTGATCATCGCCTCATCGAATTCGGCGGCTCCGTCGAGGATGGTTCCGTCGGCCGGCACCCGGGCACCGGCCCTCACCAGAACGACGTCGTCGACGACCAGCTCGGAGATGGCCACGGTGCGGGTGGTCCCGTCGATGACTTTCTCGGCCTCATCCGGCAGCAGGGCAGCCAGCGCGTCAAGCGCGGAGGACGCGGCCCCGAGAGCGCGCATCTCCAGCCAGTGGCCCAGCAGCATGATGGTCACCAGCAGGGCCAGCTCCCACCAGAAGTCCAGGTCAAAACCACCCAGCCCCAGAGTGGTGACCCAGGAGGCGACAAACGCCACGGTGATGGCCATGGCGATCAGGAGCATCATCCCGGGTTGGCGGGATTTCAGTTCTTTCCATGCGCCCTTGAGGAAAGGCGTTCCGCCGTAGACGAAGATGATCGTGCCCAGCACCGGGGGGATCCAGGTGGATCCGGGGAATGCCGGGAGGTGGTAGCCAAGCAGGTGGGCGACCATGGGGCTGAAAATAACGACGGGAATGGACAAAATCAGCGACCACCAGAAGCGGTCCCGAAACATTGCGGTGCTGTGTCCGGCGTGTTCGCCGTGACCATGAACGTGGTGGTCTTCGTCCGGGGCGGAATGCGGGTGATCGTGGGGCATTGCCTGGCCGTGGGGGTCGGCATCTGCGTGGTGTTCGTGGCTGGCATGATCCGGGTGGTGGGTGTGGTCTGTTTCCGGAGCGGGGTGATCACCATGGTGATCACCCGAATGGTGGGGAGTGCTCATGACGTTCCTTTCGCTCAACCCGGTCGGGGTCGAGATGATGGGTAAAACTGATCAGGATAAGACGGTGTAGCCGACCTCCTCGATGGCCCGGCGAACCATCTCCGGAGGTACGGCACCGGTGACCGTGATGGTGGAAACTCCACCAGCAGCGAGATCAATCTGGACGTCGTCGACCTGGGGGAGGGCCTGAAGGGCCTGGGTCACGCTTTTCGCGCAGTGCCCGCAGGTCAGGCCGGTGACCTGGTAGCTAGGGGAGGACCCTCCTGCTGACGAGTCGCTGGTGGCAGGGGTGGAGGCGGTGTCGGCACGTGAGGCAGGTCCGCAACAGCTGCAGCCGTGGGAGGCCATCGGCAAGAGGCGGGGCGGGGAGGTGATCATGGGAAAGCTCCTACGAGTCGGTGGGATGCGGCGATGCCACTCTCTAGCATATACCCCCCCAGGGGTATATTTTCAATGGGTGGAGGGCGCGGCTCTCATGCGGGGCAGGGTGTGGTCACCGAGCAGCCTCCTCACTGTCGGGAGGGGACAGCGGGAGGCGGAGGGCAAACACCGCTCCGCGACCGGGTCCGGGGGAGGTGGCGGTGAGAGTGCCGCCGTGGGCCTCGATCAATGCCTTGGAGATGGTCAGACCGATACCGGCCCCGCCGTCGTCCCGGCTGCGGGCGGCATCCCCCCGGTAGAAGCGTTCGAAGATGTATCTGAGCTGGTCAGGCGGGATGCCCTCGCCGTCATCGGCGACGTGGATGAGTGCGGTGGACGCCCCCTGTCGGTGGACGCTGATCCGGACCTGCCCGCCGGCCGGGGTGTGTCGTAGCGCGTTCGACAGGAGATTGCTCATCACCTGGCCGAAGCGTTGCCGGTCCACGAGCGCCCGGGCGGTGTGTGTAATGGTCTCGATCTGTAAATCGACGCCTTTGTCAGCATAAGCTTCCCCCGCGGCAGCAGCGGCGGTATGGAGCAGATCCCCGAGCCCTTCCTCCGCCAGGTCCAAATCGATCCGGTGTTCCTGGGCCCGGGAGACATCGTCGATGTCTTCCATCAACCGGGTCAGGCGGGTGAGTTGGTCAGCCATGATCGTGTGGGTGGCATTATTCCAGTCCACGACCCCGTCCTGGAGACCATCGAGGTAGACCGTGAGCACCGATAAGGGGGTGCCCATTTCGTGGGCCAGATCAGAGAGCATCTGGCGGCGGACCTGTTCGGTGTGTTCCAGCCGATCGGCCATGGTGTTGAAGGCATGCGCCAGGGTGGTGACCTCGGGGCCTGCTTTTCCGGCGGGCACGCGGATACGGGAGTTGCCGGCCGTCAGGCTGGTAGCGGCGCGGGTGAGATCCTGCAGGGGGTGCGCAGACGACGCGATAACCACAGGCTGGCCAGCAGGGCGCTGATCAAGGCGGTGGGCAGGGCGACGGCCAGGGTGATCAGGTTGGCGCCCCGGTAGGCCTGCTCGGCATGGAACAGCTCCAGCGAGGGGTCCTCCTGGCCGGTCATCAACATATGATCATGGAACAGGGTCGGACCCACCGTCGTGGCCACGGCCGCGGCCACCAGCAGGCTAATCACCACGACCAACACCTGGGCGGCCAGGAAGCGGAAGGTCAGGCCGGGTCCGTGATTCATGGTTGCCCCACCCGGTAGCCCACGCCACGCACGGTGTCGATAAACCCCCGGCCCCGGGTGTCGGTGCCGAGCTTGCGACGCAAGTTGCCGATGTGGACATCGACGATGCGTTCATCACCGACCCAGGTGGTGTCCCAGACCTCGGTGACCAGGTCGTGGCGGGTCAGCACCTGGCTGGGGCGCAGGGCCAGGGCAACCAGCAGCTCGAACTCCGTGCGGGTGAGCTCCACGGTCGTCTCCCCCACCCGCACCTGATGGGCGACGGGGTCAAGGATGAGGTCACCAACGATCAAGGGGGTGGTCACCTGCGGTGGGGTGGTGCTGGTGCGCGGGCGGCGCAGCACCGCATGCACCCGGGTCACCAGTTCCCGGATGCTAAAAGGTTTGGTGATGTAGTCATCCGCCCCCAAGGTCAAACCGCTGATCTTGTCGTCCTCGCTGCCACGCGCGGTGAGCATGAGGATGTAGCAGTCCGAGAAGGTGCGGATCCGTCGGCACACCTCCAGGCCGTCGAGTTCGGGCAGCCCCAGATCCAGCACCACAACATCAGGGGAAAAGCGACGAGCCTCGTCCACGGCCTGGGTGCCGGTGTGAGCCTGGCGGGTATCGAAGCCGGCCCTGATGAGGTAGGAGGCCACCATCTGAGCCAGGGGTTGTTCATCATCGACGACCAGCGCCCGCCCCGGGGGCGTGGCGGTGGTCGGTGTGCGGTCAGCCATAGGCCCCAGTATTGCTCCGGTCAGGGGGGAATACCACCCTCGCTCAGTGCCCGGCGGGGCAATCTTCATCAAATCTTCAAACATCACCCTTCGACTGCCGTCACCCTTGTGCCCCACCCCGGGCCGGCGGCATCGCCTCCCCTGGTCGGTTCAGCAGGCGCCACCAGGGATTTCACTGCCTGCACCGCATACCCGGGGCGGGTAGAAGGACATCGCCCACGGCTGTGGGGTGGTGTCCCGGTGGTGACCCCGCCCACCGAATCCACCCCCTTTTCGCCCTGTTATAAGGCTGTGAGCAGGGCTTTTGATTTCTAGTCCGTCAGGCACCCGTGCTAGATAAAGGTATGACATCGACCTTGAGGCGGTGTCTTCTCACGGTCTTACCACGATCCAAGGAGATTGACGTGAAACGAGCAGCGATCGCAGCCGCCGCCCTTGCCCTCGCCCTCACGGGGTGTTCGGCCGCCGACCCGGAACCCACCGCCGACGGGACGGTGTCCCGGGATACATTCCTGACTACCCATGGCCTGGCCGCCATGGACGCGGTGGAGATCATTGATCACCTCGACCGGCAGAAGGTCACTGAGCGTCCCACGGATCTGATCGCTTCAGTGCGTGCCGATGAACTGCTGCTCTCGAGCGATGACCAGGAAGTCGTGGTCGATCTTCCCGACAATCAGACGTATGTCTCGATCGCGCCCTATCTCACCTCCACCCACGACTGCTTCTACCACAGCCTCACGACCTGCCTGGGGGAACTCGACAATGAGGATATCCAGATCACGATCACCGATGAGGCGACCGGTGAGGTGCTGGTGGACGAGGCGACAACCACCTTCGACAACGGGTTTATTGGCTTCTGGCTTCCCGATGATGCCACCGGCCTGATTGAGGTCAGCTACCAGGGGCGTACCGGCACCGCGGAGTTTTCCACCGCCGACGATGGTGCCACCTGTGTCACAGACCTGCACCTGACGTGATGGCTCAGCAGGGTCCTCACCTGCGCCTGTCTCCCGTGTCACTGAAATCTAACACCAAGGAAGGTTAAATCATGATGAACGGATTTTCCCGACGACAGTTTCTGCTCGGCGGGCTCGTCCTCGCCGGCACCGGGGCCGTGGCCGCCTGCACCAGCGACCCTGGACCCGCTGCCTCGGCACCAGGTTCCTCTCTTCGCCCCACTCCCACCCCCACTGCGCTCGGTGAGCCGACGGTGCGCCGGACACTGACCGCCCGGCCCCTCTCTCTGGATATCGGCGGCATCGAAGCCAAGACGTGGGGGTACGTCTCTGACACCGGGGATGCGGCCATTGAGGCCACCGCCGGCGACGTCCTCCAGGTCGATATCACCAATGAACTTCCTGAGAGCACCTCCATCCACTGGCATGGTATCGCACTCCACAACGCAGCCGACGGTGTGCCCGGCATGACCCAGGACCCCATTGAACCTGGCGAGTCTTTCTCCTATGTTTTTGAAGTCCCCCACAGTGGCACCTACTTCTACCATTCCCACTCCGGCCTGCAGCTTGATCGCGGCCTCCACGCCCCACTGATCGTCCGTGACCCGCAAGACGCTGAGGACCAGGACGTCGAGTGGACCATCGTGCTCGACGACTGGGTCGATGGCATTCAGGGCACTCCCGACGATGAGCTCGACAAGCTCACCGGAATGGGTTCAGGCGACCATAACGGGAAGAAGGGAATGGGAGGTCACGGCCAGATGATGCACGGCACCCCGGACCGGGTACTGGGCGGGGATGCTGGCGATGTGATGTATCCGCACTACCTCATCAACGGACGTATCCCCCGTGCTCACCGGACCTTCGAGGCTCGCCCGGGCGACAAGGCCCGCCTGCGGTTTATCAACTCCGGCGGTGACACCATCTTCAAGGTGGCCCTCGGTGGTCACCGCATGACCGTCACCCACACCGACGGCTTCCCCGTCCAGCCTCGGGAGACCGAATCGATCTACCTGTCGATGGGCGAGCGTGTCGACGTCGAGGTCATCCTCGGCGACGGCATCTTCCCGCTCACGGCTTTGGCGGTGGGTAAGGACGACCGCGCCTTCGCCGTCATCCGCACCGCCGGCGGCCAGGCCCCCCACCCCGATGTCGACTTCCCCGAGTTGTCGTCCACCGGACTGCTTCTGTCCTCCCTGAAGCCAGCAGACCGTGCACTCCTGCCCGAGGACACACCAGACCGAGAAGTCAGTATCGACCTGGGCGGGCAGATGATGCCGTATGAATGGAGCATTCTCACCGACGGCCAATCCTCCTCCGCGACCGTGCAGGAGGGCCAGCGCCTGCGGATGGTCATGCGCAACAGAACCATGATGCCCCATCCCATGCACATCCACGGCCACACGTGGGCGCTGCCCGGCAGCGGCGGGCTACGCAAGGACACCGTCCTTCTCCGCCACGGTGAAACCATGATCGCCGACCTGATCGCTGACAACCCCGGTGAGTGGGCATTTCACTGCCATAACGCCTATCACCTGGAAACCGGGATGTTCAGCTCGCTTCGCTACGAGTAACCCCCACAGCAGGGTTGAGTGCCGAGGTGGGCGGGGGTGTCCCCCGAGTAGTGGACACGGCGTTGGTGTGAAGTGTCCCAGGTTTTGTTCCGTTTGAGTAGATGGGAAAATCTGGAACATGCCAAGAAAATTTGACCAGGATG
>NZ_JBEHFR010000049.1:0-7578 GCF_040225635.1 Corynebacterium sp. KPL2830
GCCGACGCGGTCATCTTCGCCACGGACGTCGGCGTGCGCGACCGCGAGCGCTTCGCAGGCAAACCAGTCATCGAATCCGGCGTCAAGCGCGCCATCAACGAGCCCGGTAAGATGCTCGATGAAGCCATCGCCGCTGCAAAGAACCCGAACGCCCGCAAGGTCTCTGGCACGGCCTCATCTTCCTCCGCCGAAGAAGAGGGCCAATCGCTGGGCTGGGGCAAGCGCATCCAACAAGCGATTATGACCGGTGTGTCCTACATGGTGCCGTTCGTCGCCGCCGGTGGCCTGCTGCTCGCCCTCGGATTCCTCTTCGGCGGCGCCGATATGGCCAATGGCTGGCAAGCGCTTTCTACCGATTATTCCCTGTCCAACCTGCCGGGCAATGACATCGTCGTCGACGGTGAGACGATGTCGTTCGAACATTCCGGCTACTCGCTTTATATAGGCGCAGTGCTCTTTGCCATCGGCCAGGCCGCGATGGGCTTTATCGTTGCCGCACTTTCTGGCTATATCGCCTACGCCCTGGCCGGACGCCCGGGTATTGCGCCGGGCTTTGTCGGCGGCGCAATCGCCGTAACGCTCGACGCGGGCTTTATCGGTGGCTTGGTTACCGGTTTGTTGGCCGGCTTTATCGCCCTGTGGATTGGCAATTGGAAGGTCCCGCGCTGGCTCGGTTCCCTCATGCCGGTGGTCATCATTCCGCTTTTGACCTCCCTGGTCGTTGGCCTGTTGATGTACCTGCTACTAGGCGCCCCACTGGCCGCGCTGATGGAGGGCCTGCAAAATTGGCTGTCTTCCATGTCTGGCTCATCTGCCGTAGTGCTCGGCATCATCTTGGGCCTGATGATGTGCGTCGACTTGGGTGGCCCAGTCAACAAGGCCGCCTACCTCTTTGCCACCGCCGGATTGTCCACTGGCGACGCAGCCTCCATGCAAATCATGGCCGCTGTCATGGCCGCCGGCATGGTCCCGCCCATCGCGCTGTCCTTGGCAACCTTCATCCGCAAATCGCTATTTACCCCTGCTGAGCAGGAAAACGGTAAGTCCGCCTGGCTACTCGGCCTGTCCTTCGTCTCCGAAGGCGCCATCCCCTTCGCCGCGGCCGATCCGTTCCGCGTCATCCCTTCCATGATGGCCGGTGGTGCCGTGACGGGTGCTATCTCCATGGCGCTGTCGGTCGAGTCCCGTGCCCCGCACGGTGGTGTCTTCGTCGCCTTCGCCATCGATCCATTCTGGGCCTACCTGGTCGCAATCCTTGCCGGCGTAGCGGTGTCCACCGTCGCGGTCTTGGCCATGAAGCAATTCTGGCCCAATAAAACCGTCCAGCTAGCTGCTCAAACGGCTGCTCCAGAGTCAAAGACCGGTTCCCAGAACGTGGCGGCATAAACCAAACACTCGTACACTGGATCACGATAAATTAACCACAGAAAGGATAATTTCCATGGCTTCCAAGACTGTAAAGGTCGGCTCCTCCGTAGGACTGCACGCACGTCCTGCCTCCATCATTGCTGACGCTGCCGGCGAATTCGACGAGGATATCTTCCTGAACCTCGTTGGTGAAGATGACGATAACGAAACCGACGCCGCTTCTTCCCTGATGATCATGGCCCTCGGTGCCGAGCAGGGCGACGAGGTCACCGTTACCTCTGATAACGAAGAAGCCGTTGAGAAGATCGCCGGCCTCATCGAGCAGGATCTCGACGCTTCCTAAAGGCTGCTGCTTCTTACTAGCTCTTAAGCACGACTAGTACGCTCCTCGCCGTGATGGCGGGGAGCTTTTGCGATCCACAAGCAGTTTCCCGTTGCTCTGTAGGCCGGCTCGTTGTCGAGTTAGTGCAGCGCTTGATTCCAGCCAGCGGTCGGCGGCCTGTCGATTCAGTTCCGGCTGCTAGGGGTCGTGGCCCACGGAGGAAGCCAGCGAACCTTTCCTTGTATTCGGGCCAATCGCCCCCTCCGCGGCGGCGCCTGCGGGTCATCATCGTTGACGCCGTTATGGTACGGGCAACACGTGGCGAGATTTGCGGCATTGGTATTGCCACCGTGCTGCCAGCTTTCTAGGTGGTGGATCTGACACTCATCCGCAGGATAGTTACACTTTTCCCAGGGGCACACTGGGTTTACGGCGGCAGCCATCAATCGCTGCTTCGCGTTGGCGAACCTGGAGGTACGGTACAAATTAACCGGCCCTTCAACGGGATGTACTAGCGTGATGTACCCGTGATCGCTTAAGACTCGGCTCACGAGGTCTGCGCCGCTGATTCGCGAGCCGTTGGTGAGCTGCAGGGTTATTTCCTCACCATCGCCATCGACGATGCGGTCGAGCTCGTCCAAGGTGATAACCACCTGCGTGGTTGCAGTGGTGCGCGCCCCAGACTTCCCTCCGAAGAAGATGGATTTAACGGACTCCAGTGGGCGCTCGTTATCAAGGGCAGAGTGCATATCGGCGACGTCGGCGGATTCCCCGGTGATGGTCAACGACCACGGTCCGCGCGGCCGGCGGGTGAGCCGCACGCCTTTCTTGGGAGTGCGGGGCGGTTGCAGCTCCCGCAAGAGGGCGCGCGCCCGCTTGCGCAATGCTGTGGCGCTTCCGCGGAACTGGCATAACTCGGAGCGTACGGCCCAGGCATCGCGCTGGGTGCGAGCGCGCAGCGCGAACTTTTCGATGAGGCTGAGCACGTCGAGCGGGTGCGTCGTCGAGCGCGCCGTGCGTTGCTTGGCGCTAAAGGCACAGCGGCCAAAATAGACATCGCAAAGATGCACCACCTCGCGCGCGGCGATGTCGCTGGCGCCGCGCTGCACCAAGTCGCGCTCGCTTAAGCCCTGGGCGGCAGCGATGATGTCCATCCCCTGGCCCAGCGCGGATAAGTAACGGTCGAGTGCGTTCATGCCGCCTAGTACAGCGCAGAACCCGGTGCATCAGCGACCGCACGCACGAAGGCCTGTGGATTACGCTGCGAACCTTACCGCCACGGCGCTATTTCGCGGCGGGGTCAACAAAGTTATCCACAGATTTTAGTATTTAGCGTCGTGGCCTTCGCCCACAGTTTCGTACAGCTTTCGCATGATCGGATACGCAATGATGATGCCGACAGAACCCCAGGCGATGCCCTCCAGGCTCACCCCACCCACGGTCAGGGTCAGGTTGCCGATGCCCGCGATCAAGGCCACCGCGGCCGCCGTAAGGTTCACCGGGTTATTGAAGTTGACCTCATTATCCATCCAGATGCGCACGCCCAGCATGCCGATAAGACCGTAGAGCACGAGGGTGGCCCCGCCAAGCACGCCGGTGGGGATGGTGAAAATCAGCGCACCGAACTTCGGGACGAACGCCAGCAAAATAGCGGTCAGGGCGGCAACCCAATACGCGGCCGTGGAATAGACGCGCGTGGCGGCCATAACGCCGATATTCTCTGCAAACGTTGCAACCCGATTCCACTACCAGTGGTTTCACAGTTCCGCAGGTCAGAACCGTCCGAGCATTCAGGTTATTCCGGCCATTCCAGGGGTTCCGGCGTGGCTTGCGGGATTTTTGCGGGATCCTGGGGGTGTCCCCCCGCTACCCGCGTTGTGTTCTGCCTTGCGAGCTGGGCGGCTTAGGATACTTTCGTACCCCCTGTGACACGAGATACTGGGAGTTGAATTATGGCTGAGCAGCATAAACCGCCAACCTGGAAAACCGTCCTGGCCTGGGCCTCCATCATCCTCGGGGTGCTGTTGGTGCTCGGAGGTCTCCTCAGCATCGGGAAGGGCGGTGTTGGAACCTTCATCGGTGCGGTCATCATGGGGGTCGCGATCATCTTGCCTGGCGGCTGGTGGATGTACTGTGAGAAGCACGACAGGGACGCTCTGCGGAAGCCGCGAAGGGGGTTGAGAATTACACGTTCTTGTCCGAAGCGGATCGTACCTGCTTGGTAAGCCGTCCGCCGCTGAGAAGGTCAACCGGCGGTGGCCTGTCATTGCCATCGGGTCCATCGTGGGGCTGGTTGTGGGGTCTGCGATTGTCCCGGCGACAGAGAGCGACGTACCCGAGAAGGAGCCTGTGGTGGAGACTCCTACGGCGATGCAGACCTGCGTTGTGGAGGTGACCTCAGAGGGGGCTGTGACCGCAGAGGTCACCCTGACCGAGGTGGTCACCCAGGAGGAGGAGCCAGAGCAGGTTGAGGAGCCGGTGGAAACCGCTGTCGAGGAGAGCAACGACACAGCTGCGGGGGACGTGGAGGAGGCTAACGCTCCGGCCCCTGTGGCGGATCCTGCTCCCGCCTATGAAGCTCCTGTCGCCCCGCCCCTGCAGCATCCACCTACTACAAGAACTGCGCAGCCGTGCGTGCTGCCGGTGCTGCTCCGCTCTACACAGACAGCTCCGGTAACAGCCGCGATCTCGACAAAGACGGCGACGGCGTGGCCTGCGAGTAGCCCCACCTAGAAAGGAACCCATCATGCAGTGCACCACTATCCGGCCCCTGGGCGTCTTGATCCCCGCTGCCCTGCTCCTGTCCGCGTGCAGCAGCGCTAATGAGGCCAAGGAGGACATCACCACGACTGCGGAAGCCGCTCCTTCCACCGAGGTGGCTGCGTCCTCGGACCCCACACTGGACACCATCAATGAAGGAGAGCCTTTCACCATCACCTGCGATGGTGATCGGACCTGCGACATTGACGTCACTATCAGCAACGTGGCTCTACATGACCAGTGTCCCCGAGTCGCCAGCTACGTAGACGCCCCACCGAGGAGCAGACCTATCTCACCTTTGACGCGGAGATCGCCGTCAATGAGTACTCCTGGTCGGATAACTTCTCCTTCACCACCGGCGACGCGAAAGTGCTCACGAAGGACGGATATTCGGAGCCGCTGGGCATCGCATTCGATTGCGAATCTTTGTCCCCACAGGGGATAGCCTCACCCGCGTGGGTGAAAACAGCGCACGCAGAACGTCTACGCGGTACCTGCGAACGCGGAAAATCTCACCATCTCACCCCGAGGTGCGACGAAGGCTTGGGTACTGGATCTTCCGGGGGCTCCGGCCCCTGCTCAAGGTGATGACAACACCTCAAAGCTACCCGCGCAACCCGCCCAGCCGGTCGATGACGCCACGGCACCGCCTGCCCCGCCCGTACAGGACACCGGGCAGACCACCTCCCACTGCCTCACCGACCACACCCTTTACCAGCGTGGCACCACGGTATTCACCGACGGCACCACCGGATGGACGAAACAGTGCGCAGCGAAGTTCGACGCCGCCCCGTAGCCCCCTGCAAAACTCCTTACCTGCCCCTGACCTCATGCAAGCCAGGGGCGCTTTCGTACATATCTGACGTGAGGGGAATCTCTTCTTCTCGGTTGTGAAACCTGCGGCGCTACCCTACCATGATTGATATCCCAGTCACACTAGTTAAGGAGGGGACATTAGAATCAAAAGACTACTTGCGGTCAGCCTTAGCGCAGCGGTATTCGGCCCACTCACTACGATCCCCGCGCAGGCT
This sequence comes from Corynebacterium sp. KPL2830, assembly GCF_040225635.1. Lineage (NCBI taxonomy): Bacteria > Bacillati > Actinomycetota > Actinomycetes > Mycobacteriales > Corynebacteriaceae > Corynebacterium > Corynebacterium sp. KPL2830. Next base: position 5,482 of record NZ_JBEHFR010000049.1, read on the forward strand.
GTTGACATGCCAGATCCTGCGGTTTGGGGCGCTTGCCCACAAGACGGAGCAAAAGACATTGGCAAGGTGATCCGCACATGGCACGGTGGCCCCTACGGGCCGCCAGAAAACCAGCTTGGCGCTGGCGACATCACCCTGAAATGCGGAACTGAGAACGTCGGATTCCGCCACATTGTCAACCGCCACGGCCCGCAGTGGCAAACACTCGCCGACATCGAGGGACGTAACTGGCGCGACATCGCAGACATGGCGCTCACCAAGAACATCACTAATCCCGATCAAACTGCCCCGCAAGATGGTGGCAAATGGTGTGTCAGCTCAGAGATCTATCTCGTCAACAAGGACTCTGGAGAAGTCGTCAAGACAAAGCGAACAAGGACGATCCTGACCGACAAGCATGAAGTGCTCACCACTTTTCCGACGGATGACGGGTGCAACTGATGTCACCCCAGGCCAACTCCATCAAGGAGCAACTCGTGGCATACTTTGCTAACCACAAGCGGCTCCATCTTATGGAAGATGACGATGGGTTAAGGGTCAATATAGTCCGAGGTCACGCCAAGAACGTAGTCAGTTCCATTCCGATAGCACTAATCGATTCAGAGTGGATAGACTACTTTGAGAGATGCGCTAGGGATGACAACCATCCAATCTCTCTCATGGCTGTACATCTTGACGAAGCCGTATCCATAGCAGTTGAAGCGAAAATGAGTCCAGCAAAAATAGTGCTAGACGGAACCTTCGCTCCCATACCAAAAGGATAAACCCAGCACAGTGGGACACGGGAACATCACCCGTGGCCCTCCGTGCTATGCTTGGATCCCAATGAGAAAATCCCCGATGGCCTGCGCACCACCGGGGAAACAACGGGCCTGTCCCCCACCACGAGGATCAAACACCTCCAAGGAGCATAGCACGGCTATCCAACGCCGCGTCACCAAACCCCGCAAGAAGGCCGACAGCACCTACACCAAAGGCCGCACCCGCTGGGTAGCCCGCTACCGGAACAACATCGACCGGGAGCACTCCAAGACCTTCGACACCGAGAAGCAGGCCAAAGCCTGGCTCCAGGAGCAAGTGCGCGCGCTTCACCGCGAGGAGTGGATCGACCCCAGCCCGCAAGCGCACCGTCCAGCAGATCATGGAAGCCTGGGCTGCCCGGGCCGTGCGCAAGACCCCCGAGACCTCTACCGGATCACCATCAACAACCTTGGCCCTTGGCCTCTACAGGGTGTACCAGCGTGATGTACCCGTGGGAGCTTAGGACCCGGGTGACGAAGTCAGCGCCCCTGATTCGCGAGCCATTGGTGAGCTGCAAGGTTATTTCCTCGCCATCGCCATCGACGATGCGGTCGAGCTCGTCCAAGGTGATGATCACCTGGGTGGTAGCGGTAGTGCGCGCTCCGGACTTCCCGCCGAAGAAGATGGACTTGACCGATTCCAATGGGCGCTCGTTATCGAGGGCAGAGTGCATATCGGCGACGTCGGCGGATTCCCCGGTGATGGTCAACGACCACGGGCCGCGCGGCCGGCCGGTGATCCGCACGCCTTTCTTGGGAGTGCGGGGCGGCTGTAGCTCCCGCAAGAGGTCGCGCGCCCGCTTACGCAAGGCAGTGGCGCTTCCGCGGAACTCACATAACTCGGAGCGTACGGCCCAGGCATCGCGCTGGGTGCGAGCGCGCAGCGCGAACTTTTCGATGAGGCTGAGCACGTCGAGCGGGTGCGTCGTCGAGCGCGCCGTGCGTTGCTTGGCGCTAAAGGCACAGGTTGCGTCCACTAGTGTGGTGTATCTGTAACCCGTGGTAAGCCTCGTGCCGGTGCACAATAAGGCGACCATCACGGGTACCTTTCGAATCAACTTCAACCTATCCTCGAAAGGAATATAACCGCGATGGCCGCTAACCCCCATCATATCGATCCCACTGCGTATCTGGAAGAATTGCTCACCCAAGCCTTTCCAGACTTGATGCGCCAGATGCTTACAGACTTCATTAACCAGATACTTTCAGCCCAAGCTGACAGAGAGTGTCTAATGGTTTGTGTGTAGGTTCCCAACCTGCATAAGGAGATAAGCCAGAATGACTAGTGTGGCACGAC
>NZ_JBEHFR010000050.1:0-7352 GCF_040225635.1 Corynebacterium sp. KPL2830
GTGAAATAATCCTAATACCAGCACGCCAGACCGGCTAAACATATAACTTCACCAACACATCCTGTCGTTTAGGCCCCGCTGCAAGGCCGAACCACCCGCGCTAGGCGGGCTTCTTCCGTGGGATTTCCTTATCGAAGTCAATGAGCCGTCCCAATGCCCAATCGCGGTCCGTAAGCAGCCGGGCAAATACCATCCCCGCGCCGATAGCGCCTACTACCATCAAACCGGTGGCCACATTCGCCACAGCCTGATCCATCTGTCCATCGTTGAGGTAATAAACCGCGCGGAACATCGTCACCCCAGGAATCATAATGACGGCGGCAGGCACGGTCGTGGTAATGCGCGGCAACCGCGCCTTTTGCGAGGCCACCGCTCCCAAGAGTCCGATAATCAGCCCGCCAATAAAAGCCGCAAAGTAGATGGTCGTGCCCAGTTCAAGGAGTCCCAGGCGCACCGCATTGGCCACGGTTCCCACGCTTGCGGCAACTAGGACCATGCGGCGCGAGGAATTAAAGAGGAAGGCAAAGCCCGCGATGCCGAAGAAGCTGGCGACAAAAGCCAGCAGGTACCACCGCGTATCCGGCGCGGGGACCGGCGGATCCGGGCTAAGATCCGTCAACCAACTGACCATGGAGACTGTAAACGTAGCGGTAAAGATGACCGTAAACGCATACCCCAGCCTGGCGATGCCCGCGTCAAAGTCAAAGCGCGCAATATCGATCAGGGCCGAAAACAGCGGGAACCCCGGAATCAAAAAGAGCACCGTCGCGACATAGCCCGAGGACAGCGAGCTCGGCTCTACCACCCCGGCAAATCCTAGGATCTCGATAAGAATAAAGAACGTGATGCTGGCTGCCGCGCCACCGGCGATGATCCCGCCAATTTGGTGCACGTGCTGGTGGAGCACCTCATAGCGCACGAACTGCCCCACGAACGCCGCCAGCGCGACGAGCCCTACCGCCTGCACCGGAAAGAAGTTCAGGAATGCAAACGCCGCGCACGCGACCGCGGCTGCGGTGGATAGAACCCACACATTCCAACGCTTTTTTACGTCACTTTCAATGGAATCGAGCATTCCCGAAAGCTCTTCTGCAGTAATTCCGGAGTACAGGCGGTTATGGGTGAGGTCCTCCAATGCCTCAATGCGGGAGGCATCAACGGCCGGCGAATGCGTGCGCGCAATCACGGTGCGAAAGGAGTCACCCCGGTGAAAGGTACAGGTAATCTGCGTTAGCCCCACGTTGGCATCCAAGTAGTCAAACCCTAGCGCCCGGGCGCTGCGCTTCATACCGCGCAGCACGCGATATCCCGATGTGCCAGCGCCCATCAGCATCATCCCGACACGCAACACGACGTCAGCTTCCACGCCCATCTGCCGGTGAAAATTCGGATCATACTGCGACGACAAATCTTTCACCTCTACCTCGCGGGAAAGCTGCGGGCCAGGCCGCCTTTCGCCGGCCATTGCCCCAGCTTCCACCCACATTTTGGCTGTTTCTTCTACCTTCCAGACTAGCGCACCGCCTGCCTACCCCGTGTCCCCTCTTAGCCTCCACTAACTTTCAGGAAAATTCCAGCTTTTTTCAATGCCTATAACAGGGTCTAGCGCCATACTTTCCTTAGCGTTTGAGAGAACGCAAGAGAGATAGAGAGAACCAGCTCCAGCGCCCTGCGGCCCTTTACTGAGGCCCGGGCGCTGGAGTTGTTTTCATCGAGTTCGCAATAGTCCCCTAGCCTTTACGGACTCGACGATTACAATTCATCAAAAGTTTCCATTATGTGAAACACCCCGTAATCTACGCGGTTTACGTTGGCTGGGTGACTCTCAGGGATGACCACGCCGACGCTAAGAACGGCATCGCGACTGCCACGGCCACTGGCCCGAGCAACGATAATTCATCGGAGCTCGTACGAAAGGCTACAAAGAGCCGACATAAAGAATGGTTGCTGGCTGCCGTACTTTTGGCGCCCAACCTCATCTTGCTGGCTATCTTTACCTACCGGCCGCTGCTGGATAATATTCGGCTTTCCTTTTTTAATTGGAATATTTCCAGTTCAAGCTCCACTTTTGTTGGCTTTGATAATTACGTGGAGTGGTTCACGCGCGATGACACAAAGACGATTGTATTAAATACCGTCATTTTCACCTTTTTCGCGGTCATCGGCTCCATGGTTATTGGGCTCGCGCTTGCGCTACTTCTCAATCAAAAGATCAGGGGCCGCAACTTCGCACGCTCGGTGGTCTTCGCGCCCTACGCCATCTCCGGTGCCGCAATCGGTATCGCCTTCCAGTTCGTATTCGACCCCAACTTTGGGTTGATTCAAGAAATCCTCGGATGGTTTGGCATTAGTTCTCCAAACTTTTATGCCGTGCCTGGCTGGGCGTTGTTCATGGTGACATTTACATTCGTGTGGAAGAACTTGGGTTATACGTTTGTCATCTACTTGGCTGCCCTACAGGGCCTAGATAAGGAATTAGACGAAGCTGCCGCCATTGATGGAACAGGCCGTTGGCGTAAATTCTGGCGCGTGACAATGCCGCAACTGCGCAATACCACCTTCTTCCTTTCCATTACGGTACTGCTCAACTCTGTGCAGGTCTTCGACATCATCAACGTCATGACCCGGGGCGGCCCTCAAGGAAACGGCTCCCAGACCCTGGTTTTTCAGATTTATAACGAAACCTTTGTCAACTTCCGTGCTGGTTACGGCGCCACTGCTGCGACAATCCTATTCCTCATCCTGCTCGTCGTTACGTTGATTCAGGTCCGCATCATGGATAAGCGAGGTTAACCCACCCTATGGCTGATTCAAATCTTCACATGATCACAGACTCTTCCCCTGTAGCAAGGCGTGCCAAACTCATCGGTGGGTACGTAGGAATTATCCTCGTCCTCCTACTCGTGGGACTGCCGTTGTTCTGGATCTTAATGACCTCATTCAAGGCCAGAGGTGATATTTACACCGACCCAGTTAACTGGCTACCGCCGACGTGGGAAACCAAAAATTACGCAGATGCCACAACGCGCGTCCCTTTCTGGACCTACCTGCGTAACTCAGTCTTCATTACCGCGGTGCTATCCGCTATAAAGATTGTGCTTGGTGTCGTCTCCGCCTACGCGTTATCTATCCTTCGCTTCCCAGGACGCAATCTAGTGTTCATCGTGGTGGTTTCTTCCCTGATGGTCCCCGCAGAAATCACGGTGATTTCCAACTACGCCTTGGTCAATTCCTTGGGCTGGCGTAATACCTTTGTCGGCATCATCGTCCCGCTGGCTGGTGTTGCATTCGGCACCTTCCTCATGCGCAATCACTTCCTGTCCTTGCCTTATGAGCTTGTGGAAGCTGCTCGCATGGACGGCGCCGGCCCCATTCGCTTGCTCACCAAGGTGCTTCTTCCCGTTTCTTGGCCAACATTGACAGCTTTTTCCGTGATCACCCTAGTAAACGAGTGGAATACCTACTTGTGGCCTTTCCTGATGGCAGATACGGAACGTGTCGCTCCCTTGCAGGTGGGCCTGACCATGTTGCAAAACAATGATGGCGTTACTAACTGGGGCCCAGTAATGGCCGCTACCGTTCTAACCATTCTTCCGATGGTCGTCATCTTCCTTGGCCTGCAGAAATACATGATTCAAGGTCTCACCACTGGCGCCGTAAAAGGTTAGAAGGTTTCTATCCCCATCGCGCTCGCCGTTTTCACCCACTTCTTCGCAATTTGACTTAAATATAAGGAGATACCCATGCTTCGCCGTAAGTTTCTCGCACTAGCTTCCACTGCTTCTACCGCTTCATTTCTTGCCGCTTGTGCTGGCACCTCATCTACGAGTTCCCAGGGCAGTAGCGACGGTGGCAATGGTGGCGAGGTCACGGAATTGACGTGGTGGTCCAACCACCCAGCTTCTTCAAAGGACATCGAAAAGGAAATCATCTCTCGCTTCGAGAAGGAAAACCCTGATATTAAGGTCAACCTTGTTGACGCTGGAAAGAACTACGAGGAGGCAGCACAAAAGTTTAATGCTGCACTCACCGGCTCTGATCTTCCAGACATCGTGGTTCTCTCCGATGTGTGGTGGTACAACTTCGCTATCAACGGGCAGATTGCCAATGTTGATGATCTAGCCAAAGAAGCCGATATTGACCTTTCAAGCTATGTCCAGCCACTCTATGAGGACTACAACTACGACGGCGGCCACTTCGCGCTTCCCTTTGCTCGGTCGACTCCCCTGTTCTTCTATAACAAGGACGCTTGGAAGAAGGCTGGCCTGCCGGACCGCGGACCGGAGTCTTGGGACGAAATGGATGAGTGGTCTAAAAAGCTCGCGAGCGCGGATTCCAAAATGAAGCCATTTGGCTGGGGCGACGCCGTTGGCTACCTGGGATGGATTTTCCAAGGCCCCTTGTGGTCTAAGGGCGGCGCCTACTCCGATGAGTGGGATTTGAAGTTCACTGATGGCAAAACCATCGAGGCTGTGGAATGGCTCAAGGATGTTACCGATAGCAAGAATGGCTATTCCTACATGGGCAATGACATGGCTATGGAATTCGGTACCGGACGGGCTGCAGCCACTGTCCTATCCACAGGCGACCTTGCAGGTATCTCTGATACCGCTGACTTCGAATTAGGAACCGCATTCCTTCCCAATCCAAAGGGAGACGGCGCTTGCCCCACCGGAGGTGCCGGTCTTGCCATTCCTTCCGGTATTAGCAAGGACCGCCAGTTGGCAGCCATTAAGCTGATTGATTTCATCACGAACGACGAAAACACCTCGTACTGGTCCCAAAATGTGGGTTACATGCCGGTCCGCTCTTCTGCTGCCGACAACGAGGAACAAAAGAAATTCATGGAAGAGAACCCGAATTTCGAGACTGCTATCAAGCAGCTTCCAGAAACTCGCCCACAGGACAACGCCCGTGTATTCCTCCCTGGTGCAGATCAGGAGATTGGTGGAGCCTTCGAGAAGATCGTCACCAACCGCGACGATGTCACCAAGGTGCTCACGGATCTGGAAAAGACTCTGCAGTCCATTTATGACAACCAGGTAAAGCCCGTCATTAACGGCTAACCGTGCCAATTCTCCTTAACATCTGAAAGGTAACACCATGGCTACTGTCACATTTGATGGAGCAAGCCGCATCTACTCCAAAGACGCGGAGCGTCCCGCAGTTGACCAACTCAATCTAGATATTGCCGATGGCGAATTTTTGGTCCTCGTCGGGCCTTCTGGCTGCGGAAAATCCACCAGCCTTCGAATGCTCGCTGGCCTTGAGCCTACGGACCGAGGTTCCATTCGGATCGGCGGAAAAGACGTCACTGGAGTCAGCCCATCAGATCGAGACGTAGCCATGGTCTTTCAGAACTACGCCCTGTACCCGAATATGTCGGTCGCGCAGAATATGTCCTTTGCCTTGGAGAACCGGAAAGTTCCCAAGGACCAGATTAAGACGCGTGTGCAAGAAGCCGCGAAAATTTTGCAGATGGAGGATTTACTTGACCGAAAACCCGCGAATCTTTCAGGCGGCCAGCGTCAGCGTGTAGCGATGGGCCGCGCCATCGTGCGCGAACCTGCTGTATTCTGCATGGACGAGCCACTATCCAACCTGGATGCAAAACTACGCGTCTCTACCCGCGCGCAGATTTCAAATTTGCAACGCCGCCTAGGCACCACGACGGTGTACGTGACCCACGACCAGACCGAAGCAATGACCATGGGTGACCGCGTCGCAGTTCTTAACGCCGGTGTCCTACAACAAGTAGATACCACTCGTGAAATCTACGATCGCCCCCAAAACGTCTTCGTTGCCGGCTTTATCGGCTCCCCTGCGATGAATATCTACAACCTCGCACTCACCTCTAGCCAGCTTTCACTGGGGTCTACTCGCATCAACTTGGCCAATTACGACTTCGATGGTGCGCAATCCATTACCGTTGGCGTTCGCCCTGAAGATTGGGTGCACACAGAGGAAGGTGCGGAATTCACCGTTAAGCACGTTGAAGAGCTCGGCAATCAAACCTACCTCTATGGCGACTTGGCAGAATCCGGGGAGAATCTACAGTCGACGACCCGAATGGGCGGACAAACTGGCATGTTAGTAAGCGCTCGCCGTGATTACACGGTGGGTGACACTTTCCGCGTTTCCCCAGATCCTGACCGCATCCACCTATTTAGTTCTTCTACTGGTGAGCGTCTAAACTAAAGTCGACAAAGCGAAGTTAACAATGTAAATTTCTACTTTGCCCGGTGTAGCAAAAATTCATTGTTACTCGATTGCCTGAGGCATCCACGCAATTCTGTTTCCCGCGGATATTGCTAAGACCAACTGCATTCCACGAACGATAAAGCCAATCGAAAGGTCACTAACTGCCGATGCGCTCTCTAAAGAAGCTATCTGTCACTGCCCTTGCCACCACCGCCATTCTCGGTACTATCGCCGCGCCGGCAGCGAACGCAAAGAGCGACCCAGTACGTTCCATCATCGATCCTGGAACCTGCAAGACCATCACCAAGCTAGCTAACGAGGGCAAGCCGGTTCCAGATCCTTCCATCCTCCACGATGAGGACTCTGTAAAACCTTATTTCAGCGATGGCGTACTGAAGTACAAAGTGGCGGATAACTTCCCATACCGCAAGCAGCTGGACGCCGCCGTTGCCGAGTGGAATGAGGCTCTCGGGGGGAAGGCTTCCCTTCAGGAAGTAAAGCCTTCCGAAGCTGATGATGACACCATTTCCATCATCTACAATCCGGATCCTCGCGGCTACGTCCAGGGGTCGGCTTACCCAGATCACAAGTTGGTCTCCATCAAGATGCCCAACGCCACCTACCCTGAGGCGCTCCAAGGCACCATTGCTCACGAGCTAGGCCACATGATGGGCGCGGGGCATTCCTGTGCCGGCGCACTTATGGCAGGTTCCAATCAAAATCCAATCTCTTATCACGTAACCCCGCTTGATGCAGCGGCCATCATCCAAGGTCAGTTCGACTAAGCTTGCCTCGGCTTCTCCCCTGGTCCTGAACGGGAGCCAGGGGATTTTTATATGCCCAGTTTCGGGGTGTTGGATAAGCCGCGTTGGGCGAATATGGGCATCGGCTAGCAGCGCTGCTGCTAACGTTGCCCTTATTCAAAGGTTTGCACAAGTAAAGGAGCCTGCCCTATGGAGACGTGGGAGCCCACATTGTCCACTGGTACGTTGCTAGGGATTGCAGTTGCTGCGGTCGCTGTAATTTTGGTACTGGTCATATATTTCAAGCTCCATGCTTTTCTCACGCTGCTGGTGGTGAGGTTACCCTCGTTTAGTGGACACCCGATTAGTGCGGATTTTGTGTCCGTAGGAGAGGATGTTCATTGTGAG
>NZ_JBEHFR010000051.1:0-6237 GCF_040225635.1 Corynebacterium sp. KPL2830
GCGCAATACCGTCCTGGCCGGGCTTACCTCCGGCTTCCTGGGCACCTCCACCTCCATCGGTGGCCCGCCGATGGCGCTGATCATGAAGCGCTTCGACCCGCAGCGCACCCGCGGCAGCCTCGCCGGAACCTTTGTGATCGGTACCGTTATGTCGCTCATCATCCTGGGATTTAACGGCCAGGTCACCCAGCCGCAGGTCTATGCCGCCGCGGCCTATAGCCCGTTGGTGGTCATCGGCCTATTCATTGCCAATTACCTCAACCACTTCATCGATACCAAGCGCCTTAACCGCATTGTCACGGTGGTAGCTATTACCGCCGCCCTTGCCCTTATCGGCCAAGTGGTGTTTTTCTAAGCCGCCTATAAGACCGGTATTGCGTTGTGATCACTGCCCCCGGTTTTGTCTCTAGCCTGTCCAGCTATTGTTTCGCGCTGAAAAAAGGTTGTACGCTAGAAGTGCATCATCAGCGCAGAGGAAGGACCAGAGAGTCTGTACCCTCCATTAATTTTCCCTGCGCCCTATTCTCTTTCTTTTAGGTGATGAAATGAACGAATTTATCGCTGCGCGCTGGCAGGACATCCTTTTCCGCAGTTACCAGCACGCAAGCCTTGTCATCCAATCGGTCGCCGTGGCCCTAGTCATCGCGTTGATTATTGCCATTTTTGTAGCCCAACGCCCGCGCGGTGCGGCTATCGCTAATGCCTTAACCTCCATCGGCCTGACCTTGCCTTCGCTGGCACTACTTGGCCTTGCCATCCCGCTCTTTGGCATCGGCACCATACCTTCCGTTGTCCTCGTGGTCTTTTATGCCGTCCTTCCCATCCTGCGCAATGCCATCGTCGGTTTGCACAATGTCAGCGACGATGTCATCGAATCCGCCCGTGGGCAGGGCATGAGCTCGACGGCCATCCTCTTCCGCATCCGGCTGCCGCTGGCCTGGCCGGTGATTATGACCGGCATCCGCGTCTCCACTCAGATGTCTATGGGTGTTGCCGCCATCGCCGCCTACGCGCTCGGCCCAGGACTGGGTGGATATATCTACTCAGGGCTAAGCCAAATCGGCGGTACCAACGCACTTAATTTCACGCTGGTGGGCACCATCGGCGTCGTCATCATTGCGCTCATTGTGGATGCGATTCTCGCAGGAATCCAAAAATTGACCACCCCGAAAGGTATCTAAGAATGTCTGATTCAACGCACGCTTCCTCCACGCACGCCGCGGACACGAGCAATAGCGGTGCCAGCATCGTCTTCGATCACGTCACCAAGGCCTATTCGGGCCAGGACTCCCCCGCCGTGGAGGACCTTTCCTTCGAAATTCCGGCGGGCGAGCTGGTCGCATTCGTCGGCCCGTCTGGTTGCGGTAAGACCACCTCGCTGAAGATGATTAACCGCTTGGTGGAGCCAACCAGCGGCACCATTTATATCGACGGCGAGGATGCCACCAAGAAAAACCCCACGCAGCTGCGCCGCGATATTGGCTACGTCATCCAAGGCGGCGGCCTCATCCCGCACATGTCCGTCGCGGATAATATCGCGCTTGTGCCCAAGCTGAAGAAGTGGAAGGCCGATAAGATTTCGCAGCGCACCGACGAGCTATTGGATATGGTCGGGCTCGATCCTGCCACCTACCGCGATCGTTTCCCCAGCGAGCTATCCGGTGGCCAGCAACAGCGCGTCGGCGTCGCCCGCGGCTTGGCTGCGGATCCTCCGGTTGTCTTGATGGACGAGCCCTTCGGCGCGGTCGACCCCATCACTCGCACCCGCCTGCAGGATGAATTGGTCAATATCCAATCCGAGCTGAAAAAGACCATCATCTGCGTCACGCACGATATCGATGAGGCCATCAAGCTGGGCCACCGCATCCTCATCTTTGAGCCAGGCGGAAAGATCAGCCAGTACGATACGCCCGACAATATCCTCGCCGCACCCGCGAATGACTTCGTGGCTGACTTCATTGGTTCCGGCTCCGCCTTAAAGCAACTCAACCTACGTCGTGCGGACGAGCTGGAGCTTGCGGATCAGGCGACCGCGCGCATCGGTGAATCCACTGATAAGGCGCTAGCGCGCCTGCGCGAGGCCGGCGAAGAAATGGTGGTCATCATCGATGACAAGGGCCATCCCCGCGACTGGATCTTCGCCCGCCAGCTCGAGCGCTACGAGACCATCCCGGAGCCGCAGTTCGAGCTCAACTCCGTTGTGGATGCGCGCTCTACGCTAAGCGATGCCATGTCTGCCATGCTTGCTTCCTCCCACAGCGGAGCGCTTGTTACCCGCCGCGGCGAATTCGTGGGCGTTTTGTACTACGAAACGGTCACGGATTATATCCAGCAGATGAACGCCGCGGCTCAAGAGGCTTTAGATGAAAAGGAGGTGGATTCCGGTGGAGAAATTTAAGCGCCTCACCGGTGAAGACCGCCTCCTTATCATCGGCATCCCCATCCTGGTGGTGCTCACGGTGGGCGGTTGGCTCATCTGGCACGCCACCGCCGAGCTGGATGATATTGAAGAGCGCACCCTGCAGATTAGCTCCGTACTCACCATGACCCGCGAGCACTTGGTCCTCGTGGTCATCTCCGCGTTGCTGGTCATCGCCACGGCCGTGCCACTGGGCATCGTGCTAACGCGCAAGTCCACCAAGTTCATGGCGCCGATCATCACCAGCATCGCGAATATCGGCCAAGCCGCGCCCGTCGTCGGTGTCATCGTCTTATTGGCCATCTGGTTGGGCTTTGGCGAACCGGTGGCCATCCTCGGCCTCTGGTTCTATGCCTTCTTGCCGGTGCTCGCCAATGTGATTGCGGGATTGCGGGGTGTGGATAAGCAGCTTGTCGAGGCCGCCTACGGCCTCAGCATGTCACCCTTCCAGGTTCTCACCAAGGTCGAGCTGCCCATGGCCCTGCCCGTTATCATGACCGGTATCCGCACCTCCTTGGTGCTTTTGGTCGGTGCTGGTGCGTTTGCCACCTTTATTGATGCCGGCGGCCTCGGCGGGCTGATTACCACCGGTATCACCCTCTACCGCAATCCTATTCTCATCTCTGGCGCAGTCCTTATCGCCGCCTTAGCCTTAGCGGTCGAATGGGTGGGCCGCGTTCTTGAGGTTGTCTTCGCCCCGAAGGGAATGATCAAATGAAACGCCTCCTCGCAACCCTCGCCGCCGCAGGCACCTTCTTCCTCGCCGGGTGCGGCCTCGGCACCGCCGGTGGCCTCATCCCGAGCGGACAGTTAAAGGGCGACCTAGCCGATATCGACTTGGATGGCGCCAATATTTCCATCGGTTCCAAGAACTTCACCGAGCAGGTGATCCTGGGCAAGATTGGCGCCATCCTCTTGGAATCCGCCGGTGCCAACGTAAAGGACTTGACCAATATCCCCGGCTCCACCTCGGCGCGCCAAGCGCTGGAGGTCGGCGATATGGACTCCATGTTTGAATACACCGGTACCGCCTGGATTACCTACCTGGGCAACGCCGATCCGGTCCCCGGCTCGCAGGAGCAATACGAGGCGGTAAAAGAAGCCGATAAGGACCATGGACTTACCTGGCTGCCCCCAGCGCCGATGAATAATACGTACGCGCTAGCCATTAGCGAGCAGTCCCACGCAAAGTACGGCCTCGAATCGCTGGCAGATATTAAGGGAGTTCCCACCAACGAGCAGACCTTTTGCACCGATAGCGAGTTCTTGGCCCGCAATGATGGCCTGCTTACCATGTTGGATAGCTATGGCGTTGAAAAACCACCGCGCGACCGCATCCGCATCATGGATTCCGGCGCCGTCTATGCCGCCTTGAATAAGGGCGAGTGCACCTTTGGTTCAATCTTCGCCACCGATGGACGCATTAAATCCCTGAACCTCACCGTACTTGAGGATCCTGAGCTCTTCTTCCCCAAATACAACCTCGCCCCAGTTGTGCGCACGGAGGTCCTGGAGGAACACCCAGAGATCAAGGATCTCTTCGCTCCCTTAGCGGAGCTCCTGACGGATGAGAAGATGCAGGAGCTCAATGCCCGCGTGGACGTCGACGGTGAGGACTACACCGCCGTGGCCCGGGATTTCCTTATCGATGAAGGGCTGCTAGAAGCTTAATCATCTGGCCGCTCTACCAGCGCAAATGGATTTACAGGAAACTTTCAGTAATTTTCAGCGACCTATCAGATAGATTCCATTGCTGTTCCAACCACATGCCCCATACTTAAATCATGCGTTTGAGAGAGCGCATACGAGAGAGATAGAGAGAACCCCTCAGTTTCCAGAGGGCGGTGAAAACCGATACATGGAAACACCCTTGTAGAGAGAGACGTCAGCGGCACTCGGAACCGAAAGGAACCGGGTGCCGCTGGCGTTTTACTAGTTCTACTAGCTGGGTTAAAGGCTATGCCACCAGGTCGTTTTTGCGCGGCGCGAACAGCACGGCGGTACCCGTCACGATCGCCGCAGCCACCAAGTAAAACGCTGGGGCGAGTTTATTTCCGGTGGTATCAATCAGCCACGTCGCGATCATCGGGGCTGTACCGCCGAAGATGGCATTGGCCGTATTAAACGTCAGCGCGAAACCAGACAGGCGCACGTGCGTGGGGAACTGCTCGGAAAGGAAGGAGGGCAAGACGCCATCGTTAAGCGCCAGCACCCCACCCAGGCACACCTGGATGATGATGACGAGCAGAATGCCTGCGCCATCGAGAAGCATGAATGCCGGAATAATGGCAAGGCCCATAAAGAACGCGGCGCACAGCATGGTGGTGCGCCGGCCCAGGCGATCGGACAACAGACCGGTCAATAGCGCAAAGCACACGTAGAACGCGGAAGCCACCGAGGAGGCGACAAACGCCGGGGTTTCTGCCATGCCCAGCTCCTCCGAAAGATAGGTGGGCAGGTAGGTCAAGATGACGTAGAAACCAATCGCGTTGAGCACCGCACCGGCAAAAGCAATGGCCAGGGCCTTGGGGTACTTCAGCACTTGGCGCAACGGCGAAAGCTCAGTAGCCGCGTGCTTTTCAAAGCGGGAGGATTCCTCCGTGTGGCGGCGGATCCATAGTCCGTACAAGCCGAGCGGCAGCGCCACCAGGAAGGGAACGCGCCAGCCCCAGGAATGCAGGGCATCATCATCAAGCACACCGGTAAGAAACGCCGCGATGAGCGAGCCCAAGAGCAACCCTGATGCGGTTGCCGATGGCACCACCGCGGAATAAATCCCGCGTTTTCCAGGTGGGGCAATCTCAGCCAGGTGCGTGGCGGCGCCGGCGTATTCACCGGCTGCGGAAAAGCCTTGCACCATGCGGCACAGCAGGAGCAAGAGTGTGGCCGCAAAGCCGATGGTCGCATACCCAGGCAATAGGCCGATGCAGGCGGTTGCCATCGACATCAATACGATGGAATAGGTCAGCGTGTGGATGCGGCCGTGCTTATCACCAATATGGCCCCAGACTATTCCGCCGATGGGGCGCACCAGGAATGACAGTGCGAAGAGCGCGAAGGTCAAAATTAGCGCGCGGCGGCCTTCCATTTCCGGGAAGAAGACGCGCGAGATAATCGCGGACATATAGATATAGGCCGCATAATCGAACCACTCAATGAACGTGCCGATGAAAGCGGCCTTGATGGCGGAAACGCGCTGTTCGTGTGAAGTGCCAGGAACGTCCACACCCGTTGGGGCAGATTCATCGCTCGCTGGCGGTGGGGCTATCAGAGGAGCCATGCTCCTCACCTCGTTTCTGTTGAGCTTCATTCGCAAAAATGGCGCAGCATAGTCTGCACCCATAGCGACGAGCCTACAGAACTTACTATGGTTTAGATCACTTTCGTACACCTTTATTGCCTCTACTACAGGCTTTGCTTGCCGATGCCTCCCCTTCCCCACCCAACTCACAGCACTTAGCAGCAACCTTTCAGGCAGATTCAATGGCGAGCCCAGCCGCATGCCCCATACTTAAATCATGCGTTTGAGAGAGCGCATACGAGAGAGATAGAGAGAACCCCTCAGTTTCCAGAGGGCGGTGAAAACCGATACATGGAAACACCCTTGTAGAGAGAGACGTCAGCGGCACTCGGAACCGACAGGAACCGGGTGCCGCTGGCGTTTTACTAGTCACATTATTCGCCGCCGTTTTGCCCGCTGCCTCTGCCTGCCGCCGCTGGCTATCGCCTCGGCCCCGCTGCAGGGTTAAACGACAAAACGTGTTGTTTTTCGGCGTGTCGAGTTAAACGACATTTTGTGTTGGTGGGGGTAGGGGTTT
>NZ_JBEHFR010000052.1:0-5629 GCF_040225635.1 Corynebacterium sp. KPL2830
GAACTCACAATGAACATCCTCTCCTACGGACACAAGATCCGTACTAATAGGGTGTCCACTAAACGAGGGTAACCTCAGTTGTTTTGCAGCGTGTCGGGGTAAACGCCATTTTGTGTTGGTGGACAGAATTGTTTAGGGCATGTGGCCTTTGCGTTGAAGTAGGGCCTGACCCCGGAAAGTCGACACGTCGGGGGCCAGGCCCCAGGGTGGCCAAAGATTCAGATTAAAATAACGGAGCCTTTTCGTTAGTCGCCGTTTGACTCCGCCACCACTTCATCAGAATCAGGTGCGAACATAGTTACGCGAAAGTCCAACAAGCTAGAAAGAACTTCAAACAAAAAACGCTGTGCACTTATATCCTCTGACTCATAAAAGGCGAAACAAGTCTCGATTTCATCGTCGAAGATTTTTAATTCTTCGGACAACGTAGCCGAAGCCCCGCCATCTATAACGAATCGGTAACATTCACGATCATTGTCATAAGCGAGTTCACGCACCTTATCAAGATCAGACAAAATCGTCAGCACCCGACCAACGGGAGCATCGGTAGTGATTCCTGCACTAGTCGACACGACGCCTCACCACCTCTTGTTTATCCTGGTTTATAACTGTAACTTGTTCGACCCCAGTTGGAGGAGCAGACTACATCCCGCCCAGCCCCGCGCTGAGCGGGATTTTTCTCACGCGTCACACAACTTGAGTTTAGGCCAGGTTCCGAAAGTCGCAGCGGGTTAACCGGCACTGCGGACAGCAAAAGGGGCCTAGCCATTCAAGGCTAGGCCCCTTCCCTACTGCACTCTATGCGCTCACTGCAGGCGCAAGGAGCGCTGAGCGAGCGTCAACGAACAATTAGTCGTTGATGTAGAGGTACTGCTTGTTCACGAACTCGTCCAGTGCGAAGACGGAGAGCTCGCGGCCGAAGCCGGAGTTCTTGACGCCACCGAATGGCAGTACTGGGGAGAAGTACTGGCCCAGGTTGACGTGAATCATGCCGGTCTCGATCTGGTCAGCAACCTTGGTGGCGCGCTCGGTGTCATCGGAGAAGACGGCACCGCCCAGGCCGTAGTTGGAGTTGTTGGCCAGCTCTACGGCTTCCTTCTCGGAGGAAACCTTGTAGATCTCTGCTACTGGGCCGAAGAACTCTTCGTAGTAGGAGTCGGAACCAACGGGGACATCGGTAAGCACGGTCGGCTCGTAGTACGCAGCGGTCTCGTGCAGGTTGCCGCCGGTGCGGACCTTAGCGCCGTTGTCCACAGCGTTCTTGACCTGCTTGTCCAAGTTCTCTGCTGCTTCGCGGGAGGACATTGGGTAGTACTGGTTCTCGCCCGGCTGGGTTGGGTCAGCCTGCTTCATGCCCTCTGCAATGCGGACCATTTCATCGACGAACTCATCGTAGATGTCGTCCATGACGATGATGCGCTTGTTGGAGGTGCAAGCCTGGCCAACGTTCTCGATGCGCTTGACCCAAGCTTCCTCGGCAGCCTTGGTGACATCGGCTGCATCCAGAATGATATAGGGGTCGGTGCTGCCAAGCTCCAGCACAACCTTCTTCAGGTTGCGGCCGGCGATCTCAGCCACAGCGGCACCAGCGCGCTCGGAACCGGTCAGGGATACACCCTGGACACGCTTGTCCGCGATGATCTCTTCAATCTGCTCGTGGTTTGCGTAAGCGTTAATGTATACGCCCTCTGGCAGACCAGCCTCGCGGAAGATCTCCTCGATGACTGCAGCAGACTTCGGGGTAATTTCGGCGTGCTTCAAGATAATGCAGTTGCCGTTCATCAGGTTCGGGCCAGCGAAGCGGGCAACCTGGTAGAAGGGGTAGTTCCACGGCATGATGCCCAGCAGGGTACCAATGGGCAGGCGGCGGAGGGTGGCCTTACCACCTGGCACGTCAACCGGCTGGTCCTTGTTGTGCTCTGGGGCGTTGTCTGCGTAGAACTGCAGGATGTCACCGGAGAAGTTAATTTCCCACTCGCCTTCTGGGGTGGACTTACCCATCTCCTGTGCGGCAATCTTGGCCAGCTCGCCCTTGCGTTCCTTGAGCAGTTCCGCTGCGCGGGACACAATCTTGGCGCGCTCCTCAATGGGAGTCTCGCGCCAGGTCTGGAAAGCCTCGTTGGACTTAGCCAGAACCTCTTGGATCTGCTCATCGCTAAAGGTGTCGAATTTCTCTACTACTTCATTGGTAGCGGGGTTAGTTACCGCAAAATCCTTGGACATTATTGGATCCCTTTCTAAGTGGATTCTTGGAACTATTGTGGCGGCGAACACAATCCGTGTGCGCCTGCCACAAGAGTACTTAAAGTTCTAGTGACGTGTCACCCATGAAAGTGGGTAATTTGTTTTAGGAGGCCGCGACGACCGAGCCATCCTTCATCTTGATGCCCTCATCCTGCTTCATATAGGTGGCATCGCGAGTGAGCATCTGGCGCACCGCCTCCTCATTCTTCTGGATTTCCTCCTCGAGCGCCTCCGGATCTTGGCGGAGGAGGTCGAAACGCTCCTGCACCAGCGGTGCCTCCATTTGCAGGATGGGGCGCATGACGGAGTCGGCCACTCCGCAGGCATCGGCGACCTCATCGCCATGAATGATGCGCACGTGGGCAGCGGTCCAGTCCGCCAGGGTGTCATCGGGCATGCCCGTGAGCTCCTTGGCGTTGACGACGAAGCCGTCCATGAGGGCATCGACAAGCTTGCGGGCCGATTCATTGATCTCGCCGTCGACGGTATGGATGGCGTCCATGGTCTCCTGGGAAGCCTCTACCCCATCTTCGCCTTCGAAAAGGTCCGTAGAAATCCCCAGCATGCGCCCGGCAATCTTCCACAGGTAGAACGCGTCCTTCTCTTCCTCTGCCGTGAGCTTCCAGCCCATGTTGCGCAGGCCGGCGTACGGAATGTAGGTGAAGTCGAACCAGGTGCGCAGCATGTCGAACTCGCTAATCGGCGCACCGTAGTGGGAGTAGTCCAGCTCCTTGCGGGTGTGCACGCGCCGCACGTGGGCGTGGATGGCGCGCACCATACCGGTGTGGATGAAGCCTTCGCCGCCGGGCTGCAGCGCATCCGGCAGGTAGAGCGAATAGGTCCAGTTGGTGGTGTAGGCAAGGCGCTTGACGGCGCCATCGGTAAGCTCACCGGTGTTGACCAGCAAGTCCGCGATCGCCGGGGTGGAATAAGTGTGGACCAGCGAGCCCGGGCCCAGCGCCAGGCCGTGGCTGAGCGGCGGGATGGACAAGTAGACGCGGCGGCCGCGCTCCAGCTTCTCGGCGTCGATGCCGTCAAGTGCCTTGGTCATGTCCTCGATGAGGGCGGCAACTTCGGGGAAGGTGTCCTCGTTGGCGGTGCCGCGTGCGAGGGCATCGCGCAGGTTAGGCATGATTTCCTTGACGGTGTGGCCGCTGGTAAATAGCGCATCGGCCACTGGGTCCATCTTCCAGAAAGCCTCGTGGTAGCGGTTGGCGCGCTCTTGGCCAAAGGTGGCGATGAATTCTTCCTTATCGCCGCGACCGGCAGGCCACTCGCCTACGGTGCCTAGGGACATATTGGTAGTCATGGTGTTCTCCTCTGAGAATGGTGTGGAGATGGGTTAGCTGCGAGCTTCTTTAGAGTCATCGTGCAGCGTGTAATCGGACTTGGTCTCTGGCTCGTTTTTCGCGATGTGCGCCTTAATCACCGCGGTAACATCGGACCATGGCGGCTTATTCTTATTAGCGCGCTTAATCTTTGCTTTTTGCGCACCCGGCAGCTTGTCCCGCAGGCGGGCAACCTTGGCCTCTGCCCGCGCTGCGCCCTGGTATAGCAGGGCCCACGGCTTGAGGTTCACCTTTTCCCAGCGCGTGCCCTTGACCATGAACTTGGTGTCTTCCACACCGCAGATGGTGGTCAACGCTCCTAAGGCCACATTGGGGACCAGCGGGTGGATGGTTTCGAGAATGCTCATCAAGGCGGTGGCTACGCGCTCATGGTAGGTGGAGGAATATCCACCATTGGCGTAGATATAATCCGTCATCTTGCGCATTTCATCGCCGGTCTTAGGGATGAGCCGCTCTTCAGCACCCATCATATAAAGGATATATCCCCAGTACTGGGCCACATCGTCCCAGTCCTGGCCGGAGTGCGGCCGGCCAAAGCGCTCGTCGATGGCCAACGGCATCATCCCAAACCAGCCCTCACCGGAGACCAGGAAGCTGGAGCCAATCGGCCGGCCGAACTCGTTGTAGTGCTCCTTGCCCCACATCTTCTCCAAGCCGCGATTAGCCTGGGAGTGCAGCAGGCGGACGCGCACGGCAGCCTTGCGGCCTTCACCGAAGCGGTCAAAGACGTCCTTCTTGCCCAAATCCGTGAAGAATTGCGCCGTTTCAATGGAGCGCTGCATGGCCTTAAACTCGAACATCCCAGTCTCACCCGTGGCCGCCGACGTGCGGTCCTCCATCGTGGTAGCCCAGTATGCGAAGGCAATAGCCAAAACCTCTGAGGTGCGCGTGACGTTGTAGTAGGCCACGCGGCCGCGCTCTGCGGCCTCGAGGTCCAGCCACTCCGGAATTCGGTCTACCTCTTTAAAGAAGTCCACCAACTCCGGGGCCGGGTCCTCTACCGTCTCGATGCCGTGGTTGAGCGCCTGCTCAAACTTAGCGCGCGATTCCTTGGCACCGTCACGACGGAAGGCCTCCGCCAGCTTTTCACCGGTCTCGTCGGTCTGCCACATGTGGTCATCGAGAAGCTTGGTTTGCAGGCTATCGTAGCCTGCCCAGTCATCTTCTACCGTGTGCCAGGAGTCGAAGACATTGTGCCGCAACTCCGACCAGCCTGGGGCCGCGGTGCGACGCTTCGGCGCCGGGCGCAGGTCCATGCCATCGCGGTAGAAGTAGCGGAAATCCTCATAAGGATTATCGGACATGGGCAGAACCTTTGGTTCCGCCTGCGACGTGTTAGCGACGTCAGAGGTATCTGTGGGAGCAGTCATGGGGAGTGAACAACCTTTCCAATCGTGGTGCTACACCACACATATTTCCTATCTATGTGGTCTAGTTCACCATTTAGCTGTGCACGTAAGCCTATAGAGACACTGCCCTCCACTGCAATGAATTTTGAATGCAATTTTCCGGGAAATTACCGGGCACGAACACCGCCGCTACACCCGTCTTCACAGCACCTATCCCCTCCTGCGCAAATAGCAAAAATGCCCGTCTTGGCAGATTTTGCAAACTCTCCGCCCGCTCACCCCATATAGGTGTACTAGGCGCACACGTGTCCGCTATGCGAACGCTTTTGTAACCTGTCTCTCCTTTTAGGCTGTACCATGACGTGCATTACATTCAGTGAATTGGCAGTGAACCACAGCCACGAAAGTGAGGTCTATTCACCCCTATGCCTAGTTCTCCTTCCCAATCTGCATCCCAGCTTGCCGATGCCCCCTCCACCACCGCCACGGTGGAAAACGTCACCGCCGTAGCCGATGACCTTGCGGTTATCGAGTTTTCGCTGGACGGTGATGCGCAGCTCGCAAATTATTCCCCCGGCTGCCACGTCGATATCACCCTCCCAAGAGCTAACGGCCTAAACGACAGGATGTGTTGGTGAAGTTATATGTTTAGCCGGTCTGGCGTGCTGGTATTAGGATTATTTCACT
>NZ_JBEHFR010000053.1:0-5551 GCF_040225635.1 Corynebacterium sp. KPL2830
TGAGAACTCAATAGTGTGCCAATGTACTTATTTTTTATTTTTGTGTGCATGGTTGTGTGTTGATTGGTCTGTTGGCCAGCAAGCTTAAAGTTGGTTTGTTGGTTGGTGTGTGCCGGTAAGGTGTTGGAATACGCATCTTTTTGAATACTGTTTAGTGTTTCGGCTGCATTGATGGATTGGTTGGCATGTGATTGTGTTCAACTTTTTGTCTTCCCTTTTTTGCCCCGTCGGGTTGGGGAGGCAGTGATTTTTTCTTTGTAGTAATTTTTGGACGCCAGCATGGGCCTGCTTTTGTGGGTGTGTGGTGGTTTGTTCTTTTGGTTAGGTTTGGGCTTTTCACGGCCTATTTTGGAATTTTTTGTTCTGAAATTTTTCTTTTTGTGGAGAGTTTGATCCTGGCTCAGGACGAACGCTGGCGGCGTGCTTAACACATGCAAGTCGAACGGAAAGGCCCTGCTTGCAGGGTACTCGAGTGGCGAACGGGTGAGTAACACGTGGGTGATCTGCCCTGCACTTCGGGATAAGCTTGGGAAACTGGGTCTAATACCGGATAGGACCGCACTTTAGTGTGTGTGGTGGAAAGTTTTTTCGGTGTAGGATGAGCTCGCGGCCTATCAGCTTGTTGGTGGGGTAATGGCCTACCAAGGCGGCGACGGGTAGCCGGCCTGAGAGGGTGTACGGCCACATTGGGACTGAGATACGGCCCAGACTCCTACGGGAGGCAGCAGTGGGGAATATTGCACAATGGGCGCAAGCCTGATGCAGCGACGCCGCGTGGGGGATGAAGGCCTTCGGGTTGTAAACTCCTTTCGCTAGGGACGAAGCTTTGTTGTGACGGTACCTAGATAAGAAGCACCGGCTAACTACGTGCCAGCAGCCGCGGTAATACGTAGGGTGCGAGCGTTGTCCGGAATTACTGGGCGTAAAGGGCTCGTAGGTGGTTTGTCGCGTCGTCTGTGAAATTCTGGGGCTTAACTCCGGGCGTGCAGGCGATACGGGCATAACTTGAGTGCTGTAGGGGTAACTGGAATTCCTGGTGTAGCGGTGAAATGCGCAGATATCAGGAGGAACACCGATGGCGAAGGCAGGTTACTGGGCAGTTACTGACGCTGAGGAGCGAAAGCATGGGTAGCGAACAGGATTAGATACCCTGGTAGTCCATGCCGTAAACGGTGGGCGCTAGGTGTGAGGGTCTTTCTACGACTTTCGTGCCGTAGCTAACGCATTAAGCGCCCCGCCTGGGGAGTACGGCCGCAAGGCTAAAACTCAAAGGAATTGACGGGGGCCCGCACAAGCGGCGGAGCATGTGGATTAATTCGATGCAACGCGAAGAACCTTACCTGGGCTTGACATACACCAGATCGCTGCAGAGATGTAGTTTCCCTTTGTGGTTGGTGTACAGGTGGTGCATGGTTGTCGTCAGCTCGTGTCGTGAGATGTTGGGTTAAGTCCCGCAACGAGCGCAACCCTTGTCTTATGTTGCCAGCATTTGGTTGGGGACTCATGAGAGACTGCCGGGGTTAACTCGGAGGAAGGTGGGGATGACGTCAAATCATCATGCCCCTTATGTCCAGGGCTTCACACATGCTACAATGGTCGGTACAACGCGCTGCGACACTGTGAGGTGGAGCGAATCGCTGAAAGCCGGCCTTAGTTCGGATTGGGGTCTGCAACTCGACCCCATGAAGTCGGAGTCGCTAGTAATCGCAGATCAGCAATGCTGCGGTGAATACGTTCCCGGGCCTTGTACACACCGCCCGTCACGTCATGAAAGTTGGTAACACCCGAAGCCGGTGGCCTAAACGTGTTAGGGAGCCGTCGAAGGTGGGATCGGCGATTGGGACGAAGTCGTAACAAGGTACCCGTACCGGAAGGTGCGGGTGGATCACCTCCTTTCTAGGGAGCTTTTATTTGGGCTGCAGTTGCAGCCATGGCCCACCGTTGTGGGTTGCCCGCTGTGTTTGATGGTGGGTTGGTGGTTGAGTAGGCGAGTGTTCTGCTGCCACCGTGTTATGGAAATTCCGGGTAGGACATACACCTTAATCAGCAGGCTCAAGTGTTGAGACAGTGCTTTGTGACATGCGTAAAAGTGTCCATGTATACAAAATATAATGTTGTGAATAAGTTGTTGGTGCATTGTTGGGTGTCTGGGGCATTATCCCCTTTTTTGTGTGCCTGACTGGTTGATGGGCGTCACCGTCGTGGTGGTGTTTGTTGCTGGTTCAGGGTGTTGTGTGAGAACTGTATAGTGGACGCGAGCATCTGCATGATGCCATCTGCTTGTGTGTGGGTGGTGTTTCATGTGTGTGATGTGATTTTTCTTTTTGTTTATTTTGTCAAGTTCACTTGTTGCTGCTGCATGTGGGCTGCGTGACCTTTTTGTTGGTTGTGTGGTTTGTGTGTGGTGGTTGGTGTGTTCGTTATTTCGGGCGCATGGTGGATGCCTTGGCATGCTGAGCCGATGAAGGACGTGTAAGGCTGCGTTAAGCCTCGGGGAGTTGTCAATAAAGCGTTGATCCGAGGATGTCCGAATGGGGAAACCTGGCCCTGGTTATGTGGGGTTACCCTTCAGTGAATTCATAGCTGTTGTGGGGGTTACGCGGGGAAGTGAAACATCTCAGTACCCGTAGGAGGAGAAAATAATAATGATTCTGCTAGTAGTGGCGAACGAACGTGGATGAGGCTAAACCGTGTGCATGTGATACCTGGTAGGGGTTGTGTGTGCGGTGTTGTGGGGCCTAGCTGTGTGTCATCTACCAGTGGCACGCCCTTTTTGCATTGTTGTTAGGTGAAGTGGTTTGGAATGATCTACCGGAGTAGGTGAGAGTCCTGTAGCTGAAGATGATGATGTGGGGGTTGTTGGGTTCCCGAGTAGCAACGGGCTCGTGGAATCTGTTGTGAATCTGCCGGGACCACCCGGTAAGCCTAAATACTCAGTGTGACCGATAGTGGATAGTACCGTGAGGGAATGGTGAAAAGTACCCCGGGAGGGGAGTGAAATAGTTCCTGAAACCATGTGCTTACAATCCGTCAGAGCACTGTTTATTGTGTGATGGCGTGCCTTTTGAAGAATGAGCCTGCGAGTCAGCGGCATGTCGCGAGGTTAACCCGTGTGGGGTAGCCGTAGGGAAACCGAATCCTAATGGGGTGGTAAGTGGCATGTCCTGGACCCGAAGCGGGGTGATCTACCCATGGCCAGTGTGAAGCAGCTGTAAGAGGTTGTGGAGGCGCGAACCCACGTAGGTTGAAAACTGCGGGGATGAGCTGTGGGTAGGGGTGAAAGGCCAATCAAACTCCGTGATAGCTGGTTCTCCCCGAAATGCATTTAGGTGCAGCGTCGTATGAGCTTGGTGGAGGTAGAGCGACTGGTTGGTTGAGCGGGACTACAATCTTAGCAATGTCAGCCAAACTCCGAATGCCATCAATTGTGTTGTGCGGCAGTGAGACTGTGGGGGATAAGCTTCATAGTCGAGAGGGAAACAGCCCAGATCGCCGGTTAAGGCCCCTAAGGGTGTACTAAGTGGAAAAGGATGTGGGATCGCGAAGACAGCCAGGAGGTTGGCTTAGAAGCAGCCATCCTTGAAAGAGTGCGTAATAGCTCACTGGTCGAGTGGTTCTGCGCCGACAATGTAGTGGGGCTCAAGTACACCGCCGAAGCCGCGGCAAGCAGCATTTTTTTGTTGTTTGGGTAGGGGAGCGTCGTGCATGGGTGGAAGCGTTACCGTGAGGAGGCGTGGACTGTGTGCGAGTGAGAATGCAGGCATGAGTAACGAATTGTAAGGTGAGAATCCTTACCGCCGGATGACTAAGGGTTCCTGGGTCAAGTTCGTCTTCCCAGGGTGAGTCGGGACCTAAGGCGAGGCCGACAGGCGTAGTCGATGGATAACCAGTTGATATTCTGGTACCCGTACATGTGCGCCCATGATGAAGCACTGATACTAACCACTGCGGATACGCTACTTTATGCTCTTTGAGTGTTGGTGGTGTTGATGTCGTGGGGCCTGATGTGTGGTTCAAGTGATGGGGTGACGCAGTGAGGTAGCCGCGCCACTTATTGGATTGGTGGTGTAAGCGTGTAGGCCGTGTGGTAGGTAAATCCGCCACGCATGTGGTTGAGGCGTGATGCGTAGACCCATTGGGGTTGATGGTGGTGATCCTGTACTGTCGAGAAAAGCCTCTAGCGAGTGTGTGTATGGCCCGTACCCTAAACCGACACAGGTGGTCAGGTTGAAGATACTAAGGCGTTCGGGTGAACTGTGGTTAAGGAATTCGGCAAAATGCCCCCGTAACTTCGGGAGAAGGGGGGCCCTGTGACGTGAAGACCCTGTGCGGTTGGAGTGTTGTGGGGTCGCAGAGAATAGAGGGAAGCGACTGTTTATCAAAAACACAGGTCCATGCGAAGACGTTAAGTTGATGTATATGGACTGACGCCTGCCCGGTGCTGGAAGGTTAAGAGGACCGGTTAGTAACCTTTGTGGTTGCGAAGCTGAGAATTTAAGCCCCAGTAAACGGCGGTGGTAACTATAACCATCCTAAGGTAGCGAAATTCCTTGTCGGGTAAGTTCCGACCTGCACGAATGGCGTAACGACTTCTCTGCTGTCTCGACCACAGGCCCGGTGAAATTGCATTACGAGTAAAGATGCTCGTTACGCGCGGCAGGACGAAAAGACCCCGGGACCTTCACTATAGCTTGGTATTGGTGTTTGGTTCGGTTTGTGTAGGATAGGTGGGAGACTGTGAAATCATCACGCTAGTGGTGGTGGAGTCGTTGTTGAAATACCACTCTGATCGGATTGAGCATCTAACCTTGGCCCATGATCTGGGTTGGGGACAGTGCCTGGTGGGTAGTTTAACTGGGGCGGTTGCCTCCCAAAATGTAACGGAGGCGCCCAAAGGTTCCCTCAGCCTGGTTGGCAATCAGGTGGTGAGTGTAAGTGCACAAGGGAGCTTGACTGTGAGACAGACATGTCGAGCAGGGACGAAAGTCGGGACTAGTGATCCGGCACCTACTTGTGGATGTGGTGTCGCTCAACGGATAAAAGGTACCCCGGGGATAACAGGCTGATCTTCCCCAAGAGTCCATATCGACGGGATGGTTTGGCACCTCGATGTCGGCTCGTCGCATCCTGGGGCTGGAGTAGGTCCCAAGGGTTGGGCTGTTCGCCCATTAAAGCGGCACGCGAGCTGGGTTCAGAACGTCGTGAGACAGTTCGGTCTCTATCCGCCGCGCGCGTTGAAACTTGAAGAAGGCTGTCCCTAGTACGAGAGGACCGGGACGGACGTACCTCTAGTGTGCCAGTTATCCCGCCAGGGGTAGTGCTGGTTGGCTACGTACGGGAGGGATAACCGCTGAAAGCATCTAAGCGGGAAGCCTGTTTTAAGATGAGGTTTCTTTTGAGGTCCCCTAAAGACTATGGGGTAGATAGGCCAGACTTGGAAGCACTGTAAGGTGTGAAGGCTACTGGTACTAATTGACCAAGACAAACACACCACAACAACCCCCAAAACACTATGTGGTTTGAGGTTGGATTGTTGGGTGGACTTGTGAAG
>NZ_JBEHFR010000054.1:0-4078 GCF_040225635.1 Corynebacterium sp. KPL2830
AGTGAAATAATCCTAATACCAGCACGCCAGACCGGCTAAACATATAACTTCACCAACACATCCTGTCGTTTAGGCCTCTATGGTCGGGACGATGCGCTTTAGGAAAGGTTACCCTCAACCTTGATTGGTTAGGGTGACTTAAGATAAGTTAATGGGGCATTTGTTTCTCGTCTATAAGGAAAGCACAATGAAGAAAATTCATCGCGCTCTTTTGTCTGTCGTAGCTGTCGCCTCCTTGGCACTTACCGCATGTAGCACTGCGGAAGAAGAGGACCGGGGTTCGAATAAGGGGACATCGGAAAGCGCACTGCAGATCGAAGATAATAACGGCAGCCATGAGCTGGATGTACCGTTCGAGCGCGTCGCGGTAACGGATAACCGCGCCTTCGAAATCCTCGCGGACTGGGACCTCAATATCGTGGCTGCCCCGCTCGGCATCGTCCCGGATACCCTCTCGGACAAGATCAATGAAGACACGATCGAGGCCAACCTGGGTATGCACCGCGAACCTGACCTGGAAGCACTGGTTGCCGCAGAGCCGGACATCGTCATCAACGGTCAGCGCTTCACCCAGCACCAGGCTGATATCGAGGCACTGATGGAAGATACCCCGGTCCTCGACTTCTCCCCGCGCGACGATAAGGACATGGCGGAAGAACTCATCCGCCAGACCGAAGCACTGGGCAAGATCTTCGACCACGAAGACGAAGCAAAGAAGCTCGTGGATGACTTCAATAAGGCGCTGGACCGTGCCAAGGACGCCTACGATCCTGAGAAAACCGTCATGGCGGTCAACACCACCGGTGGCGACATCAACTACATCGCCCCAGGTAAGGGCCGCTTCTTCGGGCCATTCTTTGACCTGCTGGGCATGAAGCCTTCCCTCGAGGTGGAAAACGCTAGCGATGACCACGAGGGCGATGACATCTCCGTCGAGGCAATCGCTGATTCCAACCCTGACTACATCCTCATCATGGACCGCGACGGTGCCATTGCCAAGGATGAAGCAGGCTACACCCCAGGCAAGAAGCTGGTAGAGGATTCCGCGGCACTCAAGAACGTGACTGCCGTTAAGGAAGGCAACATCGTTGCCGCTCCGCAGGATACCTACACCAATGAAAACATCATTACCTTCACGGAGACGCTCAACGCGATGGCAGACGCGTTTGAAAAGAACTAGCCACCACTAAAAACCGGAAACCGGAGGGATTTGTGCCCTCCGGTTTTCAGGTGCGTAAAGGATAGTTATGGAAACCACCACCCGCACAAAGGTCTGGGATTGGAAGCTGGGCCTCGGCGTACTCATCGTAGCCGCGTTGCTCGTTACTTCTCTGCTGACCGGACAGTACGACGTTTTTGGTGCCGATGATGGGGCCGCCATGTTCGGCATTACCCGCTTGCCGCGCACCATTGCCTTGGTGCTGGCCGGCGCGGCCATGGCTGTAAGCGGCCTGGTCATGCAGCTGCTTACCCAAAATCGCTTCGTCGAACCCTCTACCACCGGCACCACGGAGTGGGCCGGGCTGGGCCTGCTCTTCGTCATGGTCGTCGCACCCACGTCCTCGATTCTAGTGAAGATGATAGGTGCGGTGATCTTTTCCTTCCTGGGTACCGTCGTATTCTTCCTCTTCTTACGCCGGGTGACCCTGCGCTCCTCGCTCATCGTGCCGATCATCGGCATCATGCTGGGTGCCGTGGTGTCTGCGGTCTCGACGTTTTTCGCCCTGATGACGGATATGCTCCAGCAATTGGGAATCTGGTTCATGGGTTCATTCACCGCGGTATATAAGGGCCAATACGAGGTTTTGTGGCTGGTCCTCTTGGTGCTGGTGGCGGTGTATATCTATGCTGACCGCCTCACGGTTGTTGGTTTGGGCGAGGACGTTGCTACCAACGTTGGGCTGAACTATAACCGCATGTTGTTGCTTGGAACCGGCCTCATTGCCATTGCTACGGGCGTGGTCACCGTTGTCGTAGGATCTCTGCCATTCCTCGGGCTTATCGTGCCCAATATCGTCTCTATGGTGCGCGGCGATGACCTGCGTTCCAACGTGCCCTGGGTGTGCTTGCTGGGCATCGGCATCGTCACGGTATGTGACCTGGTGGGCCGCGTGATCATCGCCCCATTCGAGATGCCGGTTTCGGTGATTCTTGGAGTCATCGGCGCCATCGTCTTCATCATCATGATTGTGAGGTCGACCCGTGCGAACTAAGATGTCCGCCCCGCCAAAGAAATATTGGATCACCCTAGTCTGCGTATGGGGCCTAGCTGCGGCTTTAGCCTTTGCCTACCTGGCCTATGGCAATCCGATGGAGTTTGGTACCCGCAAGTTTTGGCTCATCGCCCAGCGCCGCGCCGATGCTCTCATCGCCATGGCGATCGTCGCTGTGTGTCAAGCCATGGCCACGGTGTCTTTTCATACCGTGACGAATAACCGCATCTTGACGCCATCCATCATGGGCTTTGAGTCCCTGTACGTTGCCATCAATACCGCGACCATTTTCTTCCTGGGCGCTAGTGGGCTTAACGATGCCCGCACCGTGCCCACCTTCCTCATGCAAATGGGCGTCATGGTGGGCCTTTCCCTGGTGCTTTATTCGTGGCTGCTAACCAATAGAAAACAGAATATGCACGCCATGCTGCTGGTCGGCGTGGTCATCGGTGGTGGCCTAGGCTCGCTGTCTACCTTTATGCAGCGCATGCTAACCCCCAGCGAGTTCGACGTGCTGACCGCGCGCCTTTTTGGCTCCGTCAATAACGCTGAGACTGAGTACTATCCCATCGCCATTCCCGTTGTGGCCATCGCTACCACGCTTTTGGTGCTCAATGCGCGCAAGCTCAACGTGATTTCCTTGGGCGCCGATGTCAGCACCAACTTGGGCGTGAACCACAAAGCGCATGCAATTTACACGCTGGTGTTGGTCTCGCTATTGATGGCGACGACGACCGCACTGGTAGGGCCCATGACCTTCTTGGGCTTTTTGGTGGCTACGCTGGCCTATCAGTTTGCCGATACCTACGATCACCGCTACATCTTTCCGATGGCGGTGGGCTTAGCATTCCTCGTGCTGATTGCGGCGTACTTCCTCATGCAGCACGTATTTTCCGCGCAAGGCGTGGTGTCCATCATCATTGAGCTGGTAGGTGGCTCCGTGTTCCTCTTTGTCATTATGCGAAAGGGCCGACTGTGATCGAATTAAAGAACGTTTCTAAAACCTATTCCGCCGAGACCGCTATTGGTCCACTCAACCTGACCATCCCGCAGGGAGGCATCACCGCGCTGGTGGGGCCGAATGGTGCGGGTAAGTCGACGATGCTCACCATGATCGGCCGCCTGCTCGACATGGATGAAGGCAGCATCGAAATCGCTGGCTATGACATCCAATCCAGCAAGTCCGCCGACCTAGCGAAGATCGTGTCTATCCTGCGCCAGGAAAATCACTTCGTCACGAAACTGACCGTGCGCCAGCTCGTCGGCTTTGGCCGCTTCCCCTATACCAAGGGGCGACTCAATAAACACGATGAAGAGGTCATTTCCAAATACATCCACTTCCTGCATTTGGAAGAATTGCAGCACCGCTACCTTGACCAGCTTTCTGGAGGTCAGCGCCAGCGCGCGTACGTAGCGATGGTGCTGTGCCAAGAAACCGATTACGTGTTGCTGGATGAGCCGCTTAATAACCTGGATATTTCGCACTCGGTGGACATGATGCGCCACCTGCGCGAGGCTGCCCAGGAATTGGGGCGCACGGTCATCGTGGTTCTGCATGACATCAACTTTGCCGCGCGCTACGCGGACTATATCTGCGCCTGCAAGGACGGGCAGATCGTCGAATTCGGTCCGGCCGAGGAGATTATGCGCGACGATATCCTGACGCCCATCTTCAATACTCCGGTGCGCGTTATCGATGGGCCCGATGGAAAGATCGCGTGCTATCACTAAAAACCGACGTTGGCCTGCGAGTTTGCGTTGTGTTGTGGGGTAGTATAAATTTTAGCGAGTCGCCGAGAGGTAGCCGGTTGGTTACTTGTGAGTGACTTTTTGTACTGGCTTGGTCCGAGGATTTGACTTGGTTC
>NZ_JBEHFR010000055.1:0-3018 GCF_040225635.1 Corynebacterium sp. KPL2830
AAACCCCTACCCCCACCAACACAAAATGTCGTTTAACTCGACACGCCGAAAAACAACACGTTTTGTCGTTTAACCCCTAACCGCGAAGAAACCCCACAAGCTTGTGCTTGTGGGGCTCTAAGTTGTGCCAGGTAGAAGATTCGAACTTCTGAAGGCAATGCCGGCGGATTTACAGTCCGCTCCCTTTGGCCGCTCGGGCAACCTGGCATGCACTCTGTGGTGCGTGTATGTACTTTACTATGAAGCACCCACCTACCTCCAAATCGCCAGCGCAGCGGGGAGAAATGGGGTGTGTAGGAGGGGGCGCCGACAAGCAGCTAGCCCACGCGGCGGACGGTGTAATCCGCAAGCTGGCGCAGCGCTTGGCTAGCGGAATTTTCTGGCAGTATGGAAAGCTGTTCCTCTACGGTGCGTAGGTAGGCGTTAATGTCCTCTAGCGCCCGCTGACGGCCGCCAGACTGGCGCAGGAGCTCGATGGCACGCTCGACCTCAGCATCGGTTTCTAGGGGGCCTGTCAGCAGCTCACGCAGCTGGTCTCCCACCTCACCGTCTTCCTCCAGAGCGTAGAGGACGGGGAGGGTAAAGACGCCCTCGCGTAGGTCGGTACCCGGGGTCTTTCCGGAGTCTTTCGGGTCGGAGAAGATATCGATGACATCGTCCACGATTTGGAAGATCATGCCAATGGCACCGCCAATGCGGTACAGGGCCGCAGTATGGTCTGCCGAGGCACCGGAGTGATAAGCACCAAGGTATCCGGCAGAGGCAATAAGCACCGCGGTCTTTTCCTGAATAACGGCCATGTAGTGGTCCACGGGGTTGGCTTCGCCGGCACCGATGGTCTCACGCATCTGGCCGGTCACCAGCTCTTCAAAGGTATCCGCAAAGTGGCCTACGGTATGGGTATCTAGTTGGCTCATCAGGCGAGAGGCATGCGCGAGAAGGGCATCGCCGGCAAGGATGGCTACGGAATTATTCCACCGAGAGTTGGCGGATTCCACGCCGCGGCGGCGGTCCGCCTCATCCATCACATCATCGTGGTACAAGGTGGCAACGTGCACCATCTCCACAACGGTGGCGGACTTAATAACCTCTTCACAGCCCGGATTGGTGCCGTACTCAGAGGCAAGCAGTGCCATCATCGGACGAAAGCGCTTGCCACCTGCCTTGGACAGATGGCTTACCTTGTCCTTCAAGAAGTCCTGGCCGCGGTCAGTTTCACTGCGCAGCTTTTCTTCTACTGCTTCCATGCCCGCGCCAATGCGTTCATTAAGCTGTGGATCACCAAGATCCACGTGAGTGGCATGCGAGTGGCCGTGAGTCATTAAATAGCGTTCCTTGCAATTAAAAGCCAGAGATAATCGTTTATCTACCGTAGTCCAAACCAGCCCCCTTAACACACTTGAGGGGTTGAACTAGTGCAATGATAGTCCCTATGTCGGAACAGATCGATTCCCCCCACCCTCTCGAAGTCGCCATCATCGGCGCAGGACCCGCTGGAGCCGCCGCGGCCATCCATGCCGCCCGCGCTGGCTATGAGACTGTCCTCATTGATTCATCCACCTTCCCCCGCGATAAAACCTGCGGTGATGGCCTCACCCCGCGGGCAATGCACCAGCTAGATAAGCTCGGCATCACTGTTAACGCCTCCTACCGCAACCGAGGGCTTAAACTGCACGGCTACGGCGGGGACGTCACTGCCCCGTGGCCGCAGACCTATCCTTCCCAGGTGGGCACTGCCCTGCCGCGCTTTAGGTTCGATGCGCAGCTGGTAGAGGCAGCCACCGCCGCAGGCGCGACGCTTATATCCGGTACCCCCGCGAGCGCCCCAGTCATGGAGGGCAACCGGGTGACCTCGTTTCGCATCGGTGAGCAGATTATTCAGCCGAAATGGCTCATCGTGGCCGATGGCGTGCGTTCTACTTTTGGCAAGCAATTGGGCCGCACCTGGCACCGCGATGAGGTCTATGGCATCGCCGCGCGCTCCTATGCCGCCTCCCCTCAGGCAACCGAGCCGTGGATGCACTCGCACGTGGAATTAAAAGATGAAGACAATTCCGTCCAGCCCGGCTACGGGTGGATTTTCCCGTTGGGTGCAGAGCTTGGCCAAGTCAATATCGGCGTCGGCGCGCTATCGACAGCACAGCGGCCGGCCAAGATTAATACCAAAAAGTTGCTCGAGTTCTACGCCGCCCAACAGCGCGCGGAGTGGGGACTTGGGGACATCGAACACGTCACCTCTGCCCTGCTGCCCATGGGCGGTGCGGTCTCTAATGTAGCGGGGGCCAATTGGATGCTCATTGGTGATGCCGCCGCTTGCGTCAACCCTTTAAACGGCGAGGGCATCGACTACGGCCTCGAGACCGCAGCGCTCGCGGTGGGCATGCTAGGGCCGAAGGATTTCACCCTCGCGTGGCCGGCCACCCTGCGCGAGCACTACGGCGAATCCTTCCTGCTCGCGCGCACGGCCGCCCGCCTGTTGACCTACCCGCAATTCCTGCCCGTGGCGGGCCCATTAGCACTGCGCGGGCCGGTGGGCCGCTTGCTGATGCCCGCCGCCGCCCGCCTCATGGGCAACCTCATCACGGAGGAGGACCGCGACCTTATCGCCCGCCTGTGGCGCATGGCGGGCCGCAGCGTAGGCGCCGTCCGGCGCGATACGCCCCTGTGGGCCTCCACCGCGGAGGTCTAGGAGGGCTGCAAGAGGTTTACTGTGGGGCATCGGCAAGCGGTTTTGTAGCCGAGTGCAAGGCGACGATGCCCAAAGAAAGGTTTTGCCAGCCCGCATCGGCCCAGCCGTTGCGGTTGATGGCCGCCGCCAACTCCTCTTGTCCAGGCCAAGCGCGGATGGATTCCGCGAGGTAAATATAGGCGTCCGGGTTGGAGGAGACCACGCGCGCAACCGGAGGCAGCAGGCGCATGAGGTATTCCTTGTACACGGTGCCGAATACCGGGACGATGGGGGTGGAAAATTCCGCCACCGCCAGGCGCCCGCCCGGCTTGGTCACGCGCGCCATTTCC
>NZ_JBEHFR010000056.1:0-2305 GCF_040225635.1 Corynebacterium sp. KPL2830
CTAAGCCTGTACACGCTGATGGTACTGCAACCGGGAGGTTGTGGGAGAGTAAGTCACCGCCGACACCAAACAACAAAACAACAAAATAGTGATTATATGGAGAGGAGCGAGGTTACCAATTTTCAGGTGGCCTTGCTCCTCTTCCTCGTGATCCCAGAATTTTCTATACTGAATCCCATGAGAACTCTTGCACAGGTGGTAACCGGGCTTGTCCGGTCTAATGATCCCGATCTGTACAAAGGTGCCCGGAGCGTGTATTACAGCGACCGCATATATGAAGCCGCTGAGCTATTAGAACAGGCAGTAGAGGATCCTGCACAACTTTCAGGCATCGTGCCGCCGGGTCCATCCGATATCGTGCTTGTTGCTCTAGATGCTGTAGAAGAGGTCCTCAAGACTATCCCTAGGGTCAATGACTATGCCCATGCCGTAAGGGGTGCCGGCGAAGTCTTGGCGCGGGTAGTTCCTTCCGCGGCGCAGCGAGCTAGTTATTCCGGTAGCGCTTTGGCTGATTGGTTTATACGAATGAACGAGATTCTCCCAGCGGAAGAAATCGACCTTGACCCAGTCTATTTGGCACCTGCTCTTGGGGAAGAGGGCGTGGCCCGCATCCGCTCGTGGTATGCGTCACAACAGGGCGGTGGCTACGTGGGGCGTCGGCTAGCGGTGCTTGAAGGCAGTGCTGAAGCCGTTCTTCGGACCCATGGTCTCAAGGGAAGTGCGGCGTCGCGATATGAGGAGATCATTGCCGGCCTTTGTGACATCGGCCGCTATGATCTTGCCTTCGATTGGTCCGAGAAGGCGGTTAACGAGTGCGCCGTGGAGGAAACCCGAAATATCGCCTCGCGTTGGGCTGTACTTGCTAAGGACCACTTTCCCGAACACTCGGAGCGCGTGGCTCGCAGTGTATTCGACACATATCCAGAACTGTCGTTCGCTCAGCAACTCTATGCAGTTGCCGCCGACAAGGTGGAAGCTCCGGCGCATATACAACGCTTGTTGGGGAATAAGCCATGGGATTTGGCCATGCTCCAGCACTTGTGCCTTGAAGACCCTGAACTTGCCTGGAGCACCGTCATAAAGGCGGGAATGGAGCAGTCAATGGCGCAACGATTCCTCGATGACCTCCCGGCGCAGGCTCTTCCCTTCGTTCGCGACGATGTCGCAACTTATCTAGATTTGACTAAGGTTGGTCGCGACATGGGCATCGAGCTGCTGCAGACCATGAGAGGGAAGTCATCGGAGCTGGGAGCGCCCTGGGATGCGGACTTCAACGCGTTCTTGACAGACCTGCGACGCCGCTACGCCGAGCGGTATGTCATTTTAAGGCGACTGGACGAGGTTTCCCTGATCTCCTGATTTGGCTACTGAGAAAACGCTCAATTTGTGCCTATGGGTGAGCAGGAAGTCAGCAGTACGACGTGACCACAGCAATGCGCGGACAGTGCTCACGGGGTGGTGTACAAATCGCTTTACTTGTTGTAAACATGTTTACATGAGCGAGTCAGTAATTAGTTTGCGCGTTAACGCGAAGCAGAAAGAGCGCCTAGATGCGCTTGCTTCGCGGACTGGGCGGACTGGGGCCTTCTATCTTCGCAAGGCCCTAGATTCCTACCTAGATGAACTTGAGTATGTGTATGCGCTTGAAGCCGAAGCCGAAGCAGCCCGACGCGGAGAATTGGACACAATCTCGTTGCAGGACTTAGAGGACGAGTCTGGCTTGGTCGATTGAGTTCACCCCACGTGCGGCTAAGTCGTTCCGTTAGGTCGGACCAAACGGGGGTCAGCTCCGACTGATTTAGACGATTTTGGCCCTCCGCTTTGCTAACGCGCTTCGCGGTATTAAGAACGGCCTTCCGTAGGGGATTCCGACTACAAGGTGATCATGTTGCCCATCACGCTTGGCTTATTCGACTAGAATTATTGAAAACTATTTGCGACACTCTCGTAGATTAAACATTCTAAACAGGGCTATCTAAGCTGATTGCTATCAGCATTTTAGTCTTTGACGTGATTTGCATGTATCCACTTGTCGTCCAGTTGCAAATCTGTATACTTATACGTACACACACCACATCCGCTCACAATGAAAATTGTCATGGTGTGGTTTTCATTTTTATGGGGGGTGTTCCTATATAGGTTGTCAACTCCGTGGGTGAGGTTGCTGGGGGTGTGAAGGGTTTCTGCTTCACGCTGCGGATGTTTTTCGGGCATGCTGAAGAGCCGATTGAGAGTGTCTAATGGTTTGTGTGTAGGTTCCCAACCTGCATAAGGAGATAAGCCAGAATGACTAGTGTGGCACGAC
>NZ_JBEHFR010000057.1:0-2279 GCF_040225635.1 Corynebacterium sp. KPL2830
GCCACGGCATCGCGTTTGAACTGTTCGGAGTACCTGGACATGGTGGTAGATTACCTTTCTTTCCAGCCCGACTGGGCTGGATATCAGGTGTCCACCAAACAGGGGTCAGGTCCGATTAATGAATGGTTCAAACTATGCATTCGCTCTTGGGCTTATGGTAGCTTCGACATTCCTTATGTTTTTAAAACTTAATAAGACGTGACCAGCCCGACCAAGGAAGTGAAATGGCTGGCCATTAAGCCTTTACCATGGCCACTAGTATTCCCATCTACTTCTGCCATCCAGGATCGCCGTGGGAACGAGGCAGCAACGAAAACACCAACAGCAGTCTCAAGAGAAACCTTCCCAAAACAGCGACCTGTCCATCTACAGCACCGAGGCCCTAGAGATGATCGCCAACATTCACAACCACAAGCCACGCAAAGCACTCAACTGGCGCACCCCAGCCAAAGTCATCCCTGACACAAACCGGTAGTATCACACCAAAGCAGCCATCATCGTTGAAACGACCACTAGAATCCAAGGATGACAATAAAACTAAAAAATCCCAACTCCTTGCATGGAGTTGGGATTTTTTAGCGCTCTATTTACTTGAACGGGAAGCCGAGCTCGCGCAGGAGCTTACGGCCTTCTTCGTCGTTGGTAGCGCTGGTAACGACGGTGATGTCCATACCACGGGGACGATCGATCTTGTCGATGTCGATTTCGTAGAACATGGACTGCTCAGACAGACCGAAGGTGTAGTTACCGTGGCCGTCGAACTGCTGGTCAGACAGACCGCGGAAGTCACGAATACGTGGCAACGCGATGGTCAGCAGACGGTCCAGGAACTCCCACATGCGGTCGCCGCGCAGGGTAACGCGTGCGCCGATAGGCATGCCTTCGCGCAGCTTGAAGTTTGCGATGGACTTCTTTGCGCGACGCAGCTGTGGCTTCTGACCGGTGATAGCGGTCAGGTCCTCGAGAGCGCCATTGATGACCTTAGAGTCACGGGCAGCTTCGCCAACACCCATGTTGACGACGACCTTGGTGACGCCAGGGATCTGCATGACGTTGTCGTACTTGAACTCTTCGTTCAGGTTCTTGCGGATTTCCTCGCGGTAGCGAGTCTTCAGACGCGGGGTGTAGTTCTCGCTCATTTTTAGATGTCCTTCCCGTTGCTACGCGCGATACGGACCTTTTTGCCGTTCTCGTCGAAACGGTAGCCCACGCGGGTCGGGTTGCCCTCGGAGTCAACAATCGCAACGTTGGACACGTGGATCGGGGCTTCTTGGGTAACGATTCCGCCGGACTCGGCGCCACGCTCGGTAGCGGAGTTTGCGACGTGCTTCTTGATGCGGTTAACGCCCTCAACGAGGACCTTTTCGCGCTTCGGGTATGCCTCGATGACCTTGCCCTTCGCACCCTTATCTGGGCCCGAAATGACAATCACCATATCTCCCTTATGAATCTTCATAAGATTAGATCACCTCCGGTGCTAGAGAAACGATCTTCATGAAACGCTTGTCACGAAGTTCACGAGCAACCGGGCCGAAGATACGGGTACCGCGAGGTTCGCTATCGCCCTTCAGAATAACTGCAGCATTCTCGTCAAAGCGGATGTAGGAACCGTCTGGACGACGGGTCTCCTTCTTCGCACGGACGATAACTGCCTTAATTACATCGCCTTCTTTTACGCTGCCGCCTGGAACAGCGTCCTTGACGGTCGCGACAATTACGTCGCCGATGCCAGCGGAGCGTCGGACAGAGCCACCGAGAACGCGGATGCACAAAATTTCACGTGCACCAGAGTTGTCGGCGACGCGCAGACGCGATTCTTGCTGAATCACTATGGGTCTCCTGACCTGGATTGATGTGCGACAAGATTTCCGTCCTTGCCACACGCGGTCTACAAACTTGCTGTGCTCGAGCCTTTACAACGAACACCGTAAAGCGTCGATGGGTCTCGGACCGGCGATTCGGAAACGCACCGCTACGGACCGACCAGCTCTCGCAACCTATACATTCAACCATATGGGGGTGGCGCTTTCCAAACTTCGAATGCGAAGCAACTTTTCGCCCTAGCACCCCCTATTTAGGACAGCTGTGCCTGGTTTTAATAATCGGACGATTTTCCTTTGCGCAGCGGTAATGCAGCACAAAGAATCCTGTTAATCTTTAGATCCGTTTATCTCTCAGACGGGCTCTTCCCTATTCCACTGCCCCATTACGTTGTTAGCAGTTCCGCTTGAGGTTACCCAGGATTCGTAACTCTGCCCCCATGCCGGGGCAGGTTATGT
>NZ_JBEHFR010000058.1:0-2184 GCF_040225635.1 Corynebacterium sp. KPL2830
AACTCACAATGAACATCCTCTCCTACGGACACAAGATCCGTACTAATAGGGTGTCCACTAAACGAGGGTAACCTCAAGCAAGCATTGATAGATGCAGGTCTGCACTACATTTTGTCGGTGAAACCCCACCGTGCCTGAGGTGATTGAAACCTGGCGGCGGGAAATCCCTGGTGAAGCCTACGCCCACGGCCAGATCTGGACACAAGCCTCGGCAAGCGATGCGCGCAAACACACAACCCCGAATACGGTGACCCACTTCCAGTACTCCTATGATCGGGCCAGACGCGGCCTGCGCGGAATCAAAGAGCAAGTCGCAAAAGCCAAACGCGCTGTTGACGGCGAAATCGCCATTAAGCGCAACCGCTATTTCGATCTTTCCACCCCGAACAAGAAGGTCAACTACGCTCTCGCTGCCAAACACCGAGCCCTAGCCGGAATTAAAGGCTATGAAACCGACCTGACCGCTCTTCCCGCCCAGGAGGTTATCGGGCATTACCGCAGGCTATTCCACATTGAAAATGTCGTATCGGATGTCGAAATCAGACCTGAAAGCACGCCCAATCTATGCGAGGAAACAAAACTCGATCACAGCACATCTCAATATTGTGATGGCAGCACTAGCCGTGACCCACCTGATGGAGACCCGCAGTGGTCACTTCATCAAACGCCTCGTGAGAACACTCAAGAAATACCGCAGCTTTCAACTCGTCGTTGGCGGCGAAACCATTCACGCCGCCGTACCATTCCCGCCCGACCTCACTGCCACCATCCAAGTAATCACCGGCCGCGAACTTCCGCACAAAATTGGCCTAAGTCAGGTTAGAAGGGAATCAGCACACCGTCTCGTGGGATTCGTGCTCTGGGTGCTCAATCTGGATGGTGGAGTGCTCGATACCGTGTTCGCGCAGGGCCTGCTGGGCGGCATCCAACAGCGGGCCGGTGCCGACGGTGCCGTCGCGCACGATATGCACGGTCGTGAGCACGTTCACGCCGTCCAGGCTCCACAGGTGCAGGTCGTGGATGTCAGCAACGCCCTCGACCTGCCGCAGCGCGGGCTCGATCGCACTGGCGTCGAAGTCCGCCGGGACTTGCTCGAGCAGCACGCTCGTCGAAAGCCGCATGAGCTGCCAGGCGCGCGGCAGCACCATCGCCGCGATCGCTAGGGAGGCGATCACGTCCGCCGCCACAAACCCCGTGGTCAGTACCACGATGCCGGCCACGATTACTGCGACAGAGCCGAGCATATCCACTAACACGTGCAAGAACGCGCCCTCCACGTTGATCGAGGATTTGCGGTGCCGGTGCAGAACCCACGCCGATAGCGCATTCGCCACCAGGCCGATCACCGCGATGATCAGCATCGTTTTTCCCTGCACTTCGGCCGGGCTCTGCAGGCGGCGCACCGCCTCGACGACAATCCACACCGAGATCGCCAGCACCATCACTGCGTTCGCCAGTGCAGCAAGCACCTCCACTCGTCGGTAGCCGTACGTGGCCTGAGCCGATGCTTGTCGGCGCCCAACCAACACCGCTAACACCGCGATGATCAACCCCGCAGCGTCGGAAAGCATGTGCATCGCATCCGCCATCAGCGCCATCGAACCCGCCAACCAGCCGCCGATCAGCTCCGCGAAGAAGACGGTGCCGGTAATGCCTAGCGCAATCAAGAGTGCGCGCAGCGGCGTGCTGGAGTGATCGTGGTCGTGGTGCTCGTGTGCCATGCACTCAGCCTATCCCCGTCGACGCTTATTGACAATTAAATGCAAATGGATGGCGGTAAGCGCAGCCACTGAGGCCAAGTCGGCCTGCTTTAGGTCATTGTGCAGTTGTCCTTTGAATGTGTAGAGAAGCTGAAACATGAACAACCAAAAAGTAGGGTTAAGTAGCAGAATGTGTGTCCGTTCGGCGTGTTGCGGGGCGGGTACACGGTTAGTTACTTCATGGGGTCTTTTCTGATTCCTATCGAGTGTTCGTACTCGGTTGGGATAGCGTTGTCGTAGAAGGCTGGTCGGCCTGTTTCTTGGTCGGCTTTGTTGTGGTTTTCTTCGGCAAGATCGTTGACTTTGGCGAGTTGATCTTGGCCATAATTGCACTGCCTGGCGATATTTTGGGGTTGCCCGCAAATCGTGGAC
This sequence comes from Corynebacterium sp. KPL2830, assembly GCF_040225635.1. Classification (NCBI taxonomy): domain Bacteria; kingdom Bacillati; phylum Actinomycetota; class Actinomycetes; order Mycobacteriales; family Corynebacteriaceae; genus Corynebacterium; species Corynebacterium sp. KPL2830. The sequence goes on from NZ_JBEHFR010000058.1 coordinate 2,133, forward strand.
ACGTAGTTAAGCTGCTTAGGGGTTAAGCAGCGGCCTTCTTATTACCATTTTG
>NZ_JBEHFR010000059.1:0-1981 GCF_040225635.1 Corynebacterium sp. KPL2830
CGAAGCCCCAGCTCGTAATCGTGGATATTACGCAGACCGTAGGAGATGGTGACGGCGTCAAACGTATTATCCGCAAAGGGCAATTTCATGCCATCGCCGGCCACCTTGGGCACGTCGCGCTCGCTTCCGGCGGCGAGCATGCCGCGCGAAAAATCGCAGGCTACGCACCACGCGCCGGACTTCGACAGCTCTTCTGTGGACACCGCGGTTCCGGCCGCGAGGTCGAGTACCTTCTCCCCCGGCTGCAGGTTAAGGCGTTCGCGGGTGCGCTTGCGCCAGCGCTTGTCCTGCCCAAAGGACAAGACGGTATTGGTGAGGTCGTATTTTTCGCCGACGGCGTCAAACATGCGCGCGACGTCGAAGGGCTTTTTATCCAGATCTGCCTTAGACACAAATGCCTAGTCTAGGCTACGCGTGCGCCGAGGGCACGAGCCGCCCACCGCGGCAGCTCTGGGCGCTGCCCCAAAATGGTCAGCGGCACCCGCCGGGTATCTTCTAGCACCTCTTCGTAGTAGCCCACCAGCTGCTCGCACAGCGCGGTCCACGTCTTCGAAGAAATGGATGCGCGGGCATTATCCCGCAACTCCGCATGGATCTCTGGGTTTAAAAGCGCATCGACGGCATTAGGCAGATCCTCGACAAAGCTATCCACGTCTAAGAGCAGGCCGTTATAGCCTTCCTGGATAAGGTCCACGGGCCCGCCTGCCCGCGGGCCGATGGTGGGCACGCCAGAGGCCTGGGCCTCCTGGATGGACTGACAGAAGGTTTCAAATTCGCCGGCGTGCACAAAGACATCGAGCGAGGCATAGGCCTGGGCTAGCTCCTCGCCGCTCAGCGCACCAGTAAACACGGCGTTGGGAAGCTGTGCCTCCAGCAGGGGGCGCTCGGGGCCGTCACCAACAATAACCAGCTGAATATCCTCGCGGCCATTGAGGGCGGACAAGCGGTGCACGCCCTTTTCCGCGGCCAAGCGGCCGACGAAGCCGACGATGTTTTTCTTTCCGCTCCGGTCCCAGCTGCGGCGCAGGCTAGCAGAGCGTTTTTCGGGATGGAATAGCTCGGCATTGACGCCGCGGCCCCAGTGGCGCACGTGCTTGATGTGGTGCTTTTCCAAATCCCGGATGGTCAGCGAGGACGGTGCCAGGGTCATCTGGCAGGAATTGTGGATGGTACGCAGCCACTCCCACACGCCATAAGCCAAGGCGGAGGCGTGGTACTTGGTGGCGAACCCCGCAACATCGGTTTGGTAGAGCGCCACTGCCGGAATGCGCTGTTGGCGGGCCGAAAATGCGCCCGCCGCACCCAACACAAACGGGCTAGCTAGGTGGATGATATCGGGCTTGAATTTCCGCAGCGCGTCATCCACGGCCGTGGTAGGCACGCCCACCGGCAGCGAATCCACCAGCGGCACGCGCACGGTGGGCACGCGGTAGATGGGAAAGCCCAAATAATCGGGGATTTCTTCTTGACCCTCGCGGGCACCGGGAGCGATGACAATCGCATCGTGTCCGGTTTCGTGCAGGTGCTCCAAAACGCGCAGCACCGAGTTTGTCACGCCATTGACATTGGGGAGGAACGATTCGGCCACGATTGCAACTCGCATGCCACCATAATGGCCTATTTTTCTTGGCCTTTGGTGAATCCAATGAAAAATCTGGGTAAATTATTTTTCAGCGGGCTTTTCAGCGCGGCGGGTGGTCAGGTTAATGAGCCGCCACAAACCCACGGCGGCAAGCGTCGACACGATGGCCACGGACAGCGCCGGTATGACCGCCAAGGTCCATTCGCGGCCTTCTACCTTCACCAAATCCGGATTATCCTCGGCGTACTGCACCCACACCTGCTGGCCCTCACCCAGGTCGGTGGGATAGAGCAATCCTTGCCGCGGGGAATGATAGATCCCGTCACTATCTTGAAAATCCACGGTGGTGCGCAGCACGCCGACGTCCTTGACCGTTGCCAAGGCCCGGCTAGGCTGCGC
>NZ_JBEHFR010000060.1:0-1695 GCF_040225635.1 Corynebacterium sp. KPL2830
GGGGGTGTTCCTATATAGGTTGTCAACTCCGTGGGTGAGGTTGCTGGGGGTATGAAGGGTTTCTGCTTCACGCTGCGGATGTTGTTTTCGGGCATGCTGAAGAGCCGATTGGGCTTCTTGCGCAATCGGCTTCGGGGTTTGGAGTGGCTAGGCTGCTGCGGCCTCCTGGGCTGTGGGGATGTCTCGGTAGAGTTCTTCGCTGCGCATCATGGCGAAGAGGACGTTGAGGCGTCGGCGTGCGAGCGCGACGACTGCGGCGTTGTGTCTTTTGCCTTCGTTGCGTTTTCGTTCGTAGAATTGCCGGGAACGCTCGTGGAATCTGATCGATGCAAAGGACGATTGCCATAGGGCGTTCTTCAATTTTTTGTTGCCGGCCCGGTTGGGTGAATTCGACATGATGGACGTTCCCGACTGGTTTGTCCGTGGCGACAGGCCTGCGTAGGAAGCTAGGTGCGCTGCATCGGGAAAGTCGGACATATCGCCGACTGTCATAAGGATTTGCGCGGCGCTACGTGGGCCGATGCCGGGCATTGACAAGAGAATCTCGGTCTGAGGAATGTCCTGGATTAGCTCGAGTACCTGGGCTTCAATCTCTTTACGGTGCTCCAGCTTGGCTAGTGCATCTTTGGCGGACATTGCTACGCCAAGTTCCGCGTATTCTGCACCGGCGATGGATACCGTCTGGCCGTGGATGGCAGCAAGCATGGCATCGATAACTGGCTCAGGATTACGTGCCCTGTGACCACGTGCGAAAGCTGCCAGCCGTGCTTTGCCGACGCGTCGAATCTTGGTGGGGCCACCGTATTTCGCCAGAAGGTGGAGGATCCACTTGCGGTGAATCATCTGTCCACGCAGGACATGTTCGAATGCGGGGTAGGTTCCCACGAGCGCGGATCGCATCTGGTTGATCAGGCGTGTGTAGGCGCGGACGAGGTCTTCGTCGATACCGTTGAGAACTTTCAGCTGAAGGAAGACTTCCTCAACGCGGTCAACACTACGCAGAGCATCCGGCAGGTTAAGGCCGGCATGGGCGATGACGTAGGCGTCGCGTACATCGGTCTTGGAGTTGCCGACGTGGATACGTGAAAGCTGTCGCATGGCAAGCCCGGGGAGGTAGCGAACGTCGGCTCCCATTGCTTGGGCGACTGCGACGGTTAGCCTGCCGATGTTGTTGGGCTGATCAACGACGACAAGGACCTCGGCGTCGCTGGCCAGGAATTTGCCGAAGAGCTTGCGTAGCGAGTCTTCGTGCTGGTTGATGCGTTTGGATAAAACTTGTCTGCCCTGGGGATCGAGGACGCAGGCGTGGTGGAAGTATTTGCCGACGTCCATTCCAATGACGAAGTCATAGGCCATGAGTTGGTGCCTCCTAGCGATGAGTAGAAAGTTGGATTATTTACGCTTCATCGCTGGGGTGGTCGGACATACTTGCGCTGGCATCCACATTACTGTGAGACCTCGTGCCTCCTGGGCCGGGTCAGGTTCCTATAAGCAGTTTGAGTATGTCACTGTCTTCGGCGGCATCACCCCCCGGATCATTTCAGACAGGGACAGGAATAAGCCATACCGAAGCCAGCGACTAGTTCCACTGTCCTTTCGGACGGCGGGAACGGACATAAACATAGCCCGCCCACTCGGGTGGACAGGCTATGAATCTTCGGTGCCCTGGGGTGGAACTGCTAACAACGTAATGGG
>NZ_JBEHFR010000061.1:0-1526 GCF_040225635.1 Corynebacterium sp. KPL2830
CCTGTACACGCTGATGGTACTGCAACCGGGAGGTTGTGGGAGAGTAAGTCACCGCCGACACCAAACAACAAAACAACTAAATAGTGTTTATACGGTAGTCCCCGAAAGACCATCACCCCGAATAATTGTGGGTGGTTGGTGTTTCGGGGACTACTTGTCGTTTCACCCCCGCTCATGGAGGCGACTTGTACTCTGTCGAGCTGGCAGAATGCGGTGGTACTGGTTGGGTTTTACCCCCGGGTGCCGTGTGTGGTGGGTAGTGTCAAGCCGTGTTAGACGAAAACACATTCGACACGTTTGAGGGTGTAGTACACCCCAGGGGGCATGATCACGATGACCACAACACCGACACCACCACCGACCACGACAGGGCACGAGCCTGTAGACGGTTGGTCGACTGACCACCAGGCTGATACTGATCGTATACCTGGCAATGTCAGAGCCGGCGAGCCACTGGACTACGACACCAACACTGACGCTGATACCGAGCTAGATGTGCCGGTGGTCTTTTATGCCACCAACACACCCGGTAACCCTATTGCCGCAGCTGGAGCACACGCCCGGAAGAACTCCTGGGTATTCTACCAGTCACTTTTGCCAGACCTCGACGATGACGTGGATGTGACACTGACCAGCCTGGCTAAAGACCTAGGCCTCGCCTACAGCACCCTGTCTGGGATTATCAGGGCGCATTTCCGCATGCAGGAACTACCCCTCGTCGCCGCCACGAATATGGAGCAGTGGATACTAGATACACCACGCCTGAGAGTTATCGATAGGGAAATAGAACGCGTAGGCGACAACCACGACCACATAGGCCTAATCGATGCCGCCCTAGCAGACTTCCTCACACCGACAGCACCGTGCCAGCATGTGCCCACGGTGGCGGATATCCGCCGGTTTATCCGCGACTTCATCGACACCCACCACCTGGCAGATAATGACACCGACGAGGTCGAACCCACCCTGAATGTGTCAGTGCATAACAACCGCGCCACTATGAGCCTGACGTGTGATAAAGCAACCGCTGCTATCATCGCCCGCCATATTGATGCCCAAGCAGACAACACCCAATGTGGTGCCGGTGAGGCGCTTATCCAACTCATCCTAGATAACACGCACACTAAAGTCGCGATCAATACCTTCACCACCACCAACACCACCGACACAGATGACGCCGCCGAGGCCGGTACAGGTGCTGGTGATACGAAAGTGTATTTCCCAGGCTACGGCTGGTCCCGCATCACCAACCTAGAAAACATCGACACCTTCACCCGACAACTCACACCACAAGAAACCGAAAACTACCAGCCCACCAGCCACATCCGCGCCTACACACAAGGAAGAGACCTCACCTGCCGCTGGCCCGGATGCACCATGCCAGCACACACATGCCAACTCGACCACCGCATCTGAGGTTACCCTCGTTTAGTGGACACCCGATTAGTGCTGGGGTTGCCCGCAAATCGTGGACACGTAGTTAAGCTGCTTAGGGGTTAAGCAGCGGCCTTCTTATTACCATTTTG
>NZ_JBEHFR010000062.1:0-1219 GCF_040225635.1 Corynebacterium sp. KPL2830
CAGGCACTTTGCCAGGGGCGAAGTCAATGAACTGTGGCAGATCGATGCGTTTGCCTACAGACTCTTCGATGTGGCTCACACGCAAGTGACTATCTACCAAGTCGTCGACGATGCCAGCCGCTTCGACGTCGGCTCCCAAGCTTTTGGAACTCCAGAAAACGGCACCGATGCCCGCATCACGCTAAGTGGAGCCATTGATGCTTACGGACTTCCCCAAGAAGTCCTCTCTGACAACGGTGATGCCTTTGCCACCTACCATCGCGGCCGACTGTCGCAAACCGAACGCTGGCTCGCCAGCCTGGGAGTTCAATCAAGTGCGGGCTTTGCTCCCACGACGCAAGGCAAAGACGAGCGATCGCACCAAACCATGACCAGGTTTTTGGATGCTCGTACCCCGACGACGCTGGCGCAGGTCCAACAGCTGATTGTCGACTACCGCAACTTCTACAACACACGCCGTCGCCACCAAGGACTTCTCAGGGGCAAGATGCACATCACCCCAGCCCAAGCCTGGGAGATTATCTCGCATGCCCAGCCACCGACGCAGCCGATTGACCCAGATTTTTTATGGACAAAAATCGCGAAACAATATCACCGGATTCACCCCGACAACCAGGCAGATGCCTTAGCAGCCGACACAGTGGTCGCAACAGATAATGCCCTGCCTGAAGTTGCAGCTTCAGACAGGGCACCAAGTAACGACACTCAGGCGATCCAGCAAGATACACCCCATGCCGATTCCTCAACCGTAATGCCAAGCTCTACCGGTGTAAATGCACTCTGGCCTATCCCGGACAAGCTGTGGATCAACAAAAGCGGGGTGGTACGCGTCATGGGACACGGCCTCTACGTCGGGCTGCGCTTCAAAAATCGAGCCATCTACAGCAGCGTAGCCGATGACTATGTGGAATTTTTTACTGATCACGACGGTGAGAAACTGTTTTCATTTCCGCTACCAATCCAACTGAATCAGCGTCCACCCGGCGGTCAAATCAACATAAACCACGTTGTCGGCATGTGGCACCGACAACCCCCAGAGCTAAAACCCAACCTCTCTGGGCCACGGCCAAGCCGCCGGAAGAAGCCAAGCTAGCACCAGTACAAAAACTCCGTGGACTCCCCGTCCAAAAAGCGGGGAGACTCCGCGTCCACAAAGTCCCTAGACTCCGAGTCCAAAAAGTAGCTGGACTCCAAGTCCAAAAACCTCATGGACATAACA
>NZ_JBEHFR010000063.1:0-1196 GCF_040225635.1 Corynebacterium sp. KPL2830
ACCTAAAACATCCCGAGTTGAGGATCCGCCCCCGTCCGCCCCACCCGCGAGATTGACAAACTACATAGGAACACCCCCCGACCCAGCCCTTAGAAATAAGGGTAGGGCGGGGGCGCCCTTCCCAAGCGCTCCCGCCCGGAGGGGCGCGCAGGTGGCCTTCTGGTCACGCCGTCCAGTCGAAAAATAAGCCGAATGAGCGAAAGCGAATTCGATAGAAGCCCGCCGCAGGCGCGGCCACTCCTGGAGGCGCTAAGGAGCTTTGAGAGGGAGCCAGAGGGGCGCTGATCCAGCAACCAACTGGGTGAGCAAGAAGCGGTGAATCTGGCCCAGGCCCGATTAACACTAAGAGTGCCAATAGTGTCTTGCCGCTAGCGCCAGAAGACGAGCAGATCGAGAAGCTCGGCCCAACCGTGGATCGTGTCCATGGGGTTGGCAAGGATCGCGCCGACGGCAGCGCCTAGCGCGAGCGAGAGCAGCTCAGAAAGTCGCTTAAGACTAGTGTGGGGGCGTGGGGTTCTTTTCATGGATTCCTCCTTGCACGTCCCGTATTTCGGTCGTGCGGAAAAGGAATACCGCAACCGGTGCGTTGTCCGGCTCCAGATGCTCGGTCTGGGCTGCCGCCCGAGCCGGACGGCTCGGTTGCCCCGGTACAGTCCTCGCGTGCTCAATCGCGCAGAAGCTCTGGCCCTCCACATGGGTACCGCTGCCGGGTCTTTAATCGCTTAGACGGGCACACAGCGCGCCGCGTGGAGTGACTAAACCGCCCCGCAGGCCTGACAGGCGCGGTCGGGCGGAATGTGTCCAAATATGTTGCTGCCCTACCCGCCAGGGCTGTCAGTCTTTCGGCGGGGTGCCGCCGGTCTTTCGGGCCGGTAAATCCGGCCCGAGTCCACGCCGCGAAGCGGCTTGGGAGACACACTATATGCACTCTTAGTGACATCGGGTGACCAGGCATTTTGGTGCCTGGCAGGTTTTATCGCACGTGCGATAAAGTGGGGGCATGGCGACCCAAAAAGAAGTCTGCGAAAGGTGCGGGAAACCGATCCCGCACCGGTCGGATCCGCGTGGGCGGCAGGCCCGGTTTTGCTCGGGTGCATGCCGTGCTGCTGCGTCGCGTGAGCGTCGTAGGCGACAGCACCAAGAGGAGCTGGCGCAGGCGCATGAGCAAGCCACGCTGAAGCTGCGTACCCCCAGAG
>NZ_JBEHFR010000064.1:0-1162 GCF_040225635.1 Corynebacterium sp. KPL2830
TCGGGCTGGAAAGAAAGGTAATCTACCACCATGTCCAGGTACTCCGAACAGTTCAAACGCGATGCCGTGGCCCTCTACGAAAACAATGAGGACCTCTCACTGAACTCAGCATCAGCAGAGCTTGGCATCAACCGTGCCTCGCTGCATTCTTGGATCAAGAAGTACGGCACCGGCAAACGTGCCCGCATAAAAGCAGTGCAGGATAAAGCCCAAGCAGCGAATAATTCCGAACGGATCCGCCAGTTAGAAAAAGAAAACGCAAAACTGCGCGAAGAACGTGACATCCTGCGCAAGGCCGCTAAATATTTTGCCGAAGAGACTCACTGGTGATCCGCTTCCAGTTTGTCTATGACCACCGAACCGAATTCTCGGTCAAGCGGATGTGCCATGTGTTAAAGCTGAATCGTTCCTCGTTTTATAAATGGGTCCAAACCCGTAAAAATCGCAGGTTAAAGATATATTCTGATGCCGTTATCGGTGCGAGGATCGCAACCATCTTTGATGATGAGCTTGGTCTCTACGGCGCTAAACGCATCGCTGCAAGCCTTAAAGCCGATACGAGCTTTGGCCCGACGAATCACAAGAAAGTCGCACGAATCATGAAAGCCATGGGGCTTAAAGGCTTTACCAAACGCCGCCGATGCATCACTACCAGGCGCAAGCCTGGCCACCGCGTCATGCCGGATTTACTTGGCCGCAAATTCACAGCCAACGAGCCGAACCGCGTCTATGTCGGCGATATTACCTATCTGCCGTGTAAGGGAGGGAAAAACATGTATTTGGCCACAGTCATTGACACGTATTCACGCAAACTTGCAGGTTATGCACTCGCAGACCACATGCGAGTCTCACTGGTCATCGATGCCCTAGCCCACGCACACGGTGTACGCGGCAGTCTTGACGGGGCTGTATTCCATTCCGATCATGGCAGCGTGTACACCTCACAAGCTTTTAGGAACTATTGCTCGTCGTTGGGTGTGCGCCAGTCTATGGGCGCGGTAGGAACGAGTGCTGATAACGCCCTAGCAGAATCGTTTAACGCCACGCTCAAGCGGGAAGTCTTGCGTGATAGGAAAGTCTTTGACAATCCGATCTCCTGCCGCCGGGAAGTCTTCCGGTGGTGCATGCGCTACAACACGCGCCGGCGGCACTCCTGGCGCCG
>NZ_JBEHFR010000065.1:0-864 GCF_040225635.1 Corynebacterium sp. KPL2830
TTGATTCGTCTGCGGGCGAGTGCTACGACCGCAGCGTTGTGACGCTTGCCTTCCTTGCGCTTTCGTTCATAGAATTGCCGTGAACGCTCGTGGAATCTGATGGATGCAAAAGATGATTGCCATAGGGCGTTCTTTAATTTTTTGTTGCCGGCTCTATTCAGCGAATTCGACATTATTGAAGTGCCTGACTGGTTTGTCCGGGGCGACAGCCCAGCATATGAGGCCAAATGTCCAGGTGTTGGAAAGTCAGACATATCCCCGACAGTCATGAGGATTTGTGCTGCTGTTTTCGGGCCGATTCCAGGCATGGATAGCAGGATTTGTGTGTGGGGAATGTCGTCGATGAGGTCGATGACTTCCTTGTCGATCTCTGTGCGGTGATCAAGCTTGGCAAGTGCGTCTTTTGCTGACATTGCCACGCCCATTTCTGCATAGTGTGCACCGGCAATGGATACTGTTTGCTCAGCAATGGCAGCGAATATCGCATCGATAACTGGCTCGGGATTACGCGCTTTATGGCGGCGAGCGAAAGCTACAGCTTTTGTCTTACCGAGGCGTTTGATTTTCGTTGGCCCGCCGTAGCGGGCAAGCAGATGAAGGACCCATTTACGGTGGATTATCTGGCCGCGAATGGCCTGCTCAAATTGCGGGTAGCAACCGACAAGTGCACTTCGAATCTGATTGATGAGCCTGGTGTATGAGCGTGCCAAGTCTTCGTCGATACCATTGAGGACCTTAAGCTGACAGAAAGCCTTGTCCACGCGGTCGACACTGCGAAGGGATGCTGGAAGGTTCTTGCCAGCATGGGCAATGATGTAGGCATCTCGGATGTCCGTTTTGGCGTTTCCGGCATGGATGCGTGAG
>NZ_JBEHFR010000066.1:0-864 GCF_040225635.1 Corynebacterium sp. KPL2830
GAACTCACAATGAACATCCTCTCCTACGGACACAAGATCCATACTAATAGGGTGTCCACTAAACGAGGGTAACCTCATTCCTAAAAGCTTGTGAGGTGTACACACTGCCGTGATCGGAATGGAATATAGCCCCGTCAAGACTGCCGCGTACACCGTGCGCGTGGGCTATTGCATCGACGACCAGTGACACTCGCATGTTGTCTGCGAGCGCATAACCTGCAAGTTTGCGTGAATGAAGTGTCAATAACTGTGGCCACATACATGTTTGTGCCTCCCTTACACGGAAGGTAGGTAATATCGCCGACGTAAACGCGATTCGGCTCGTTGGCTGTGAATAAGCGGGCCTAGTAAATCTGGCATGACGCGGTGGCCAGGCTTACGCCTGACAGTGATGCATCGGCGACGTTTGGTGAAGCCTCTAAGTCCCATGGCTTTCATAATTCGTGCAACTTTCTTGTGATTGATCGGGACATACGCCGTGTCCTCGTTCAGGCTTGCGTCGATGCGTTTAGGGCCGTAAAGACCAAGCTCATCATCAAAGATGGTTGCGATTCTTGCACCAATAACGGCATCAGAATACATCTCTTATCCTGCGATTTTTACGGGTTTGGACCCATTTGTAAAACGAGGAACGATTCAGCTTTAACACGTGGCACATCCGTGTGAGCCGAGTACTCGGTTCGGTGGTCATAGACAAACTGGAAGCAGAACTCCCGTGAGTCTGCTTTAAGCAAAATATTTGGCGGAGAGTGTCTAATGGTTTGTGTGTAGGTTCCCAACCTGCATGAGGAGATAAGCCAGAATGACTAGTGTGGCACGACGAGATCCGGCTGATAAGGCCAAGATTGATGCGATTGAAAAGAA
>NZ_JBEHFR010000067.1:0-816 GCF_040225635.1 Corynebacterium sp. KPL2830
GGATCTTGTGTCCGTAGGAGAGGATGTTCATTGTGAGTTCGTCAAGGAAGAAGTACACCCCGGAGTACCGGCAGGAGGCCGCCAGACTGGTCATTGAGTCTGGGCGCCCAATCGCTCATGTGGCTAAGGAAATTAGCGTATCAGCCACAATTTTAGGCAGGTGGGTCAAACTTGAGCGGGAACGCCAAGGCTCGGTAGATGGCCGCAGTGATGCCGATATACGAGCCGAAAACGCTCGCCTGCGTCGTGAGCTAGCTGAGGCCAAGATGGATAATGAGTTCTTGTCAAAAGCCACCGCCTTCTTCGCTGCGAAGCAACGCGATCGGAAAAATTTGAGCTAATGCAGCAGGAGAAGGCGAACTACAGCATCAAACGAATGAGCAGGTTATTAGAGGTTTCTCGTTCTGGCTACTATAAATGGCAAAAGGCTCAAGCAGTACGGCTTCGTGGTGAAAATCAGCGTCAGAGATTCCTCGACCAGTTAGACAGGAAAATTCATGACATCTGGGAAGATTCTGACGAAGTCTACGGTGCCCCACGGATTACTGCAGAACTCGCCGAGGGTGGGGTCTATGTGAATCGCAAAACCGTGGCCAAACGCATGCGGATGATGGGTATTGAAGGCATCTCACCCAGGGCGTTTGTTCCCGTAACGACGATTCAATCCAAGCGGAAGTCCACGCTTCCAGACCTAGTGAAACGCCTATTTGATCAAGGGCAGCTTAATCGAGTGTGGATGTCGGATATTACCTATCTACGCACGAATGAGGGCTGGCTGTACCTATGCGTTATCCGCGATGGACACTCCCGCCGAGT
>NZ_JBEHFR010000068.1:0-803 GCF_040225635.1 Corynebacterium sp. KPL2830
CGGAGAGTAGCGAAGACTCAGTTTCTCATTCCCTGATGGCCGCTGCGTGTGGGCGTTGTTAGGCCGTCTCGAAGACCCTGTTGACGATCACCGCGTCCGGGTTCGGTTGCCCGTGAGGTCAAACACAGTGCCTTGCCCTTTCCGCAATGAGTGCATCGCCTCCATCCCTTTCAACGTCCGATATGCAGATGTCCGGTTCTTAAACGTACCTTTCGGCCCGAGGATCCGCTTCAGTCGACCATGGTCGCCTTCTAGGATGTTGTTGAGGTATTTCACCTGTCGGTGTTCCACTGTTGGCGGGCAGGTTCCCCCTGACTTCAACTCGGCGATTGCCCTGGCTAGGGAGGATGCTTTATCGGTGTTGATCACTCTGGGATACCCGGCTGACGCATTGTATCTGAGAGCCTTGGCCAGAAAACGTTTCGCTGCGGCCACGTTCTGCTTCGGAGAGAGGTAAAAGTCCAGGGTCTGGCCACCGGCGGGGATCGCCCGATAGAGGTAGCACCACCTGCCGCCGATCCGGATATAGGTCTCACCACCCGCCAGGAACTGGCCTGCCAGTCAGGTACCTGCCGGTACCACCGTGTTTGCTTGTCCAGCTCAGGGGCGTATTTCTGGACCCAGCGGTAGATCGTGGTTGATCAACCGGCACACCCCGCTGAAGTCATCATTTCCTCCAAGTCTCGGTAGCTCACCCCTAGCGGCAGTACCACCGCACTGCCCACAGAATGACGTCACGGGGGAAATGACGACCGGAGAAGATACCCATGGCTGTGATTATTTCACGTCGCTCTTCCTACTGC
>NZ_JBEHFR010000069.1:0-746 GCF_040225635.1 Corynebacterium sp. KPL2830
CGTCAGCTTGTATGCCGGTGGGATGACCATTCGGGATATCCAGCATCATATGGCTACTGCGATGCGTGTCGATATTTCCCATGAGACGATCTCCGCAGTCACCGACGCCGTCCTCGACGAGGTCATGGTCTGGCAAAACCGCCAGCTAGATGAGTTCTACCCCGTTATCTTCCTGGATGCGTTACGCATTAAAGTCCGCGACGGTGGCCGAGTGGTCAACAAATCCGCGTACATGGCAATTGGTGTGGATCTTGACGGTATTAAGCACATTTTGGGCCTATGGATCGCCAAAGAAGAAGGCGCTTCATTTTGGGCGCAGGTATGTGCCAATCTTTCTAACCGTGGGGTCAAAGACGTCTTTATTGTCTGCTGTGACGGGCTGAAAGGCTTGCCAGAAGCAGTAGAGGCAACATGGCCGAACTCTATGGTGCAAACCTGTATCGTGCACCTGATTCGCGCAGCTAACCGATGGGTAGCCTACGGGGATCGCCGAGGCGTATCGGCCGCGTTGAAAAAGATTTACACCGCTGCAGACGAATCCACAGCTCAGGCTGCTTTAGACGAATTTGAAGCCTCTGAATTAGGAGAAAAGTATCCCCGCTCAGTCAAGGTCTGGCGGGATGCTTGGGCGCGTTTCGTACCGTTTCTGCAGTTCCCGCCAGCAGCCAGGAAGGTAATCTATACGACGAATTCGATTGAATCATTCAACAATGAACTGCGTAAAGCTACCCGCAACAGGGTGCAGT
>NZ_JBEHFR010000070.1:0-655 GCF_040225635.1 Corynebacterium sp. KPL2830
AGGCGGCTTACTGCTTTAAGCCCTCCTGAATGCCCGTCACAGGTGACAAGTCGTGGTGGGGCCAGAGGGTCTAGCAGGCGCATATACGACCAGGATGATTCCTTAGTGCACCAGAACCAGTTGATGACATGGCTGGCATCGGCGACTACGACTAGGCACTTGGTGTTGACGTAAGTGCCGTCGATGAAGATTTGATCGTATATTCGCTGCTTATCAACGCTTCGGGGAGGTTGGATGAGCCAGAAAGATTTGAAGCGTCGTTGCAGAGTTCGCGTTGAAACACCGCAGGTTTTAGCGGTCTCTGCCAGGCTGCGGCCTGAGGTGAGCCAACTGATAAAAAGGCGGAACCATTTTGCTTGAACTGCGTCGTCATTGGCGCGGGTGAAGGTGGCTTTGCAGGTGCGGCATCGCCAGCGTTGACGCCCAGTACTCGTCGTTCCGTGTTTGGTGCACGCCCCGCTACAGACGGGACATCGAGGATGATTCTTACTCATCCATTCATCGTGAACCTCGGCACCTAGCACATCAGCACGCCCCCGACGGTATTTCAGGTCCGAGGCTGCGTTATCCCTCCGGATAAGTGAAATAATCCTAATACCAGCACGCCAGACCGGCTAAACATATAACTTCACCAACACATCCTGTCGTTTAGGCC
>NZ_JBEHFR010000071.1:0-645 GCF_040225635.1 Corynebacterium sp. KPL2830
CGGAAAATGTGGCATGCGCTTCGCCGTGAAGGAATTGATATCGGGCGTGAACAAACCGCCCGACTGATGCGCCTGGCCGGTGTTTCTGGCAAAGGCAAAGGCGGATCACCAATCACAACCCGAAAAGCTAACGTGCCTGATCTGCGCCCGGACTTGGTTGAGCGTGAGTTCAAAGCTCAGGGCCCGAACAAGCTGTGGGTGGCCGACATTACGTATGTGCGCACGAAGAAAGGCTTTGTCTACGCCGCGTTTGTCACCGACGTTTACTCTCGACGGATCGTTGGGTGGGCGTTATCAGATTCGATGCGGACTTCAAGCACTGCCACTGCAAGCTCTTAACCAGGCGATCGTGTGTGCTGAGGAAACAACAGGTCTCATTCACCATTCGGATCACGGATCGCAGTACGTCAGCGTGGTCTACAACGAGCGACTTGCCCAGCACGGCATTATCGCTTCCACCGGGACTGTTGGTGATTCCTATGACAATGCTCTGGCTGAAAACGTTAATGGTTCCTACAAGAACGAGTTGATTCATACCCGCAGGTGGGATGATGTTGTCGAGGTAGAAAGAGAGTGTCTAATGGTTTGTGTGTGGGAACCTAACCCGCATAAGGAGATGAACCAGAATGACTACTATGGCGAGAC
>NZ_JBEHFR010000072.1:0-637 GCF_040225635.1 Corynebacterium sp. KPL2830
ATGGCCGTGGCCTTTCCCGACCGCTTCGACAAATACCTATAGTCCGACCCCACACACAAACAACTTGACACGCTCACCCGCAGGCGTGGTGTATCTAGTATCCACTGCTCCATATTCGTGGCGGCGACGAGGGGTAGTTCCTGCATGCGGAAATGTGCCCTGATGATCCCAGACAGGGTGCTGTAGGTGAGGCCTAGGTCTTTAGCCAGGCTGGTCAGTGTCACATCCACGTCATCGTCGAGGTCTGGAAGGAGTGACTGGTAGAATACCCAGGAGTTTTTCCGGGCGGCTGCTCCAGCTGCGGCAATAGGAGTGCCGGGTGTGTTGGTGGCATAAAAGACGACCGGTACCCCTGCCTCAGCCTCAGCATCAGTGCCGGTAGTAGCGTCAGTGTTGGTGTCGTAGTCCAGTGGCTCGCCGGCCAGGCGGGTATTCCCCGGCGTGGTGTCGCCTACTGGCTCGTGCCTGGTGGTGGGTGGTGGTGTGCTACTTGTCATCGTGGTCGTATCCCCCGGGAATAGTAAACCGGTTAAGTCGAATGTGTTTTCGTCTAACACGGATTCAGAGAGTGTCTAATGGTTTGTGTGTGGGAACCTAACCCGCATAAGGAGATGAACCAGAATGACTACTATGGCGA
>NZ_JBEHFR010000073.1:0-621 GCF_040225635.1 Corynebacterium sp. KPL2830
GGGTCGTCAGGCAGTTGCGTGTGTAGGTACAGCCACCAGTCGCAGGCGAGGCGTTGTTGCTCGTCACGCAGTCCTCGGTGGTCGTGCATCAGTTTCTTGATTTGCGAGTTCACGCCACCTTCCAAACTGTTTGTCGTGCGCTCTAGACGCTGGCCTTGTTCTGCTTGAATGAGATAGGAAAATAGGTGACCATTCCTGCTCATTTTCTTCAGCTCCAGGTAAATACCCCGGTGGATATGGTGGGTGTACCACCATTTTTTGTTGCCGCGTTTAGATTTCGGGATTTGCTCAAAGGGGACGTCTTTGACGTAGGTACGGGCTTTGAGTTGAGTTCTAAATACGGTGCCGAACTGGTGTAGCTTGCCTGTCCATTCAGCGGCTTCATCTAGAGTGCTTACTGCCAGTAGCTCAAATGAAAGCCGTCGCAGTGCTTTACCCATCGGGGAGGTGGGGTGAAGGCCGGTGCCGCGTTGAATGTTGCGTTTGACGTGGACAATGCATCGCTGCACGGCGGTGTCAGGCCACAGGCGGCTTACTGCTTTAAGCCCTCCTGAATGCCCGTCACAGGTGACAAGTCGTGGTGGGGCCAGAGGGTCTAGCAGGCGCATATACGACCAGCAG
>NZ_JBEHFR010000074.1:0-607 GCF_040225635.1 Corynebacterium sp. KPL2830
CGGTTAGATAAGTTGGCGCACACGTGTGCCCAAAAGGAAGCACCTTCTTCTTTGGCAATCCACAATCCCAAAATATGCTTGATCCCGTCGAGGTCCACCCCGATTGCCATGTACGCAGACTTGTTAACTACCCGGCCGCCGTCGCGGACTTTAATGCGCAACGCATCCAGGAATATCACGGGGTAGAACTCGTCTAACTGGCGGTTTTGCCAGATCATGACCTCATCCAAGACTGCGTCTGTAACCGCCGAAATCGTCTCATGGGAGATATCAACCCGCATCGCAGTTGCCATATGGTGCTGGATATCCCGAATGGTCATTCCGCCGGCATATAAGCTGACAATCATATCGTCAACATCTGTTAGCCGCCTAGAGCCTTTAGGAACCATGGTTGGGATAAACGTCCCGGCCCGGTCTCGTGGAACATCAATGTTTACTGGCCCGTAGTTAGAATCCACGGTTTTCGGGTAGGTGCCGTTGCGGTGATTGTCTGTTTCAGCAGTAGCTTTAGCTGCTCTATCGCCGGGCTCATAGCCTAGGTGGGCATCCATTTCAGCATTCAAACCCCGGGTAATTGAGGCTTGCAACATGCCCCGAACTAGGCTTG